>NZ_JAKUFQ010000073.1:0-28796 GCF_022663475.1 Bacillus cereus group sp. BfR-BA-01382 | reverse complement strand
TGCGAGGGATGTGACCATTCAGTAATGATTACTCGAAGAGAGTTTGATCGTAAGGTGAAAAAAATACTTGTGAAGCACGAAGAATAGAGAGAGAGTAACAGTTACAGTAGGTAACTGTTACTTTTTTTCGTTTGGCGGAAACTTGTCATTTTTTTCGTTACTATCTATAATGATGAAAGATTGAGACATAGGAGTGAAAAATATGGGATTAACGGCTGGGATTGTTGGATTACCTAACGTAGGGAAGTCCACTTTATTTAATGCAATTACACAAGCAGGAGCAGAATCTGCGAACTATCCATTCTGTACAATTGATCCAAACGTAGGGATTGTAGAAGTACCAGATGAGCGTTTAAATAAATTAACGGAATTAGTAGAACCGAAAAAGACTGTTCCGACTGTATTTGAGTTTACTGATATTGCAGGTATCGTAAAAGGTGCTAGTAAAGGTGAAGGTTTAGGAAATAAATTCTTATCTCACATTCGTCAAGTAGATGCAATTTGCCAAGTTGTTCGTTGTTTTGAAGACGAAAATATTACGCACGTTTCAGGGAAAGTAGATCCAATTGATGATATCGAAACAATCAACTTAGAGCTAATTTTAGCGGACTTAGAGTCTGTTGATAAGCGTATCGAGCGTGTTGCGAAATTAGCAAGACAAAAAGATAAAGAAGCTGTATATGAGCATGAAATTTTAGTTCGTTTAAAAGAGGCTTTTGAAGAGGGGAAACCGGCTCGTACTGTTGAATTTACAGAAGAGCAGATGAAGATTGTTAAAGGCCTTCATTTACTTACAACAAAAGAAATGTTATACGTAGCGAACGTAAGTGAAGACGATATTATCGATCCTTCGGAAAATAAATACGTACAAATGGTAAAAGAATTTGCAGAAAATGAAAATTCTCAAGTAATCGTTGTATGTGCAAAAATCGAATCAGAAATCGCTGAATTAGACGAGGAAGAGAAAAAAGTATTCCTTGAAGAACTAGGTATTGAAGAGTCTGGTTTAGATCAATTAATTCGTGCAGCATATGACCTATTAGGACTTGCTACTTACTTTACAGCTGGCGTTCAAGAAGTACGTGCTTGGACATTTAAACAAGGTATGAAGGCACCACAATGTGCTGGTGTTATTCATACAGACTTTGAGCGTGGATTTATTCGTGCAGAAACAGTTTCTTACGATGACTTAATGACAAACGGTTCTATGACAGCTGCAAAAGAAGCTGGAAAAGTACGTTTAGAAGGAAAAGAGTATATCGTAAAAGATGGAGATGTTATGCACTTCCGTTTTAACGTTTAATTTAATATTTCCTAGGAAAAATAAAGATATGAGCTTGGCGAATATATTATATGTTTGCCAAGTTTTTTATGTATTGGTGAGTTGATTCATATAACTTACTATGATATAATCTAAACTCGTGAGTAATTACTATAAATTAATTGCTCCTTGCCCATTATGGGCCGTTTAGACCAAAAGGAGGTGAAAGTGTAATGAGAAAGTACGAAATTATGTACATCATTCGTCCTGGCGTTGAAGAAGAAGCTCAAAAAGCTTTAGTTGAACGTTTTGCAGGTGTTTTAACAAACAATGGTGCAGAAATCATTAACACGAAAGAGTGGGGTAAGCGTCGTTTAGCTTACGAAATCAACGACTTACGTGAAGGTTTCTACATGATCTTAAACGTGAACTCTAACGCAGAAGCGATTAACGAATTCGACCGTTTAGCTAAGATCAACGAAGATATCCTTCGTCATATCGTTGTTAAAGAAGAAGAAAAATAATTGATATATAAGGGAGAGTGGTTCGATTGATGAATCGTGTTATCCTCGTTGGTCGTTTAACTAAGGACCCTGACTTACGTTACACGCCCAATGGTGTTGCAGTAGCTACTTTTACGTTAGCTGTGAATCGCGCATTTGCGAATCAACAAGGTGAGCGTGAAGCTGACTTTATTAATTGTGTAATATGGCGTAAACAAGCAGAAAACGTAGCAAATTATTTGAAAAAAGGAAGCTTAGCAGGCGTAGATGGACGTCTTCAAACTCGTAATTACGATGGACAAGACGGTAAACGTGTGTATGTAACAGAAGTTCTTGCGGAAAGCGTACAATTTTTAGAGCCGCGTAATGGCGGTGGGGAGCAACGTGGTTCATTCAATCAGCAACCATCAGGAGCTGGTTTCGGTAACCAAAGCTCTAACCCATTTGGTCAATCTAGTAATTCAGGTAACCAAGGTAATCAAGGGAACTCTGGATTTACGAAGAATGACGATCCATTTTCAAATGTAGGTCAACCGATCGACATTTCCGACGACGATTTACCGTTCTAATACAGTAAATTTGTTAGTTTTAACAAAGAATGGAGGGAAATAGACATGGCAGGACGCAAAGGTGGACGTGCGAAACGTCGTAAGGTGTGTTTCTTCACAGCTAACGGCATCACTCGCATTGACTATAAAGATGTTGATTTATTAAAACGTTTCGTTTCTGAGCGTGGTAAAATTTTACCTCGTCGTGTAACAGGGACAAGCGCAAAATACCAACGCAAACTTACAGTTGCAATTAAACGTGCTCGTCAAATGGCACTTTTACCATATGTTGGTGAATAATAGCGTATGAAATGCACAGTAGAGTCGGACTCTACTGTGCATTTTGCTATGCTTTTCTTTTTGAAAGAGAGGTTAAAATGTGAAACAAACAAAGTTTATTACAGAAGGTGCAGCGTTATTAGCTATATATGCAATTTTATTGCTTATATCTATGTATGTTCCGATTTTGGGTACTGTTGTAACTTTTGCTTTGCCGTTACCATTTATACTATTAACGATAAGACATAAACTATCTAATGTGCTCATGATTTTTGTAGCATCACTTTTTGTTACTATTATTGTGAGTCAACCTATGAATTTAGTGAAGACAATTATGTTTGGATTGATAGGGATTGTTTTAGGATATATGTATAAAACAAGAAAAAAGTCAGTAGAAATCTTAATAGCGGGGACGCTTGCATACTTAATTGGTTTTGTACTTATTTATGTTGCGAGTATAAAGTTTTTCAACATAGATATAATGAAGCAAATGCAAAGTATGTTTAGTGAAAGTATGGTGCAAAGTGAAAAGATAGTAAGTGCTACAGGTATGCCGATTAGTAAGGAACAAAAAGAGTTACTTACACAAATGAATGATATATTACAATCGTTATTTCCAAGTATACTTGTTCTAGTTTCAGTATGTTTTTCTTGGATTACAGTGATAATATCAGGTAGTGTTTTGAAAAAGTTAAAACATGACATTATACCTTGGCCTAAATTTAAAGATATACAATTACCAAAGAGTATTGTTTGGTATTACGTTATATTTATTTTGTTAGCAACTTTTATAAAAGTAGAACCAACATCATATTTACATATGGTATTTTCTAACCTAAATGTCATATTTACACTATTGCTTGTACTGCAAGGTCTGACATTTATCGCCTTTTTAGCGTATAGAAAAGGTTTTACTAAAGGGATTCCTATTATTAGTTTTATTGCATGCATGTTTATTCCGATGCTGTTTCCTCTTGTGACAATCTTAGGTATAATTGACTTAGGGATTTCATTGCGTTCTAAAATAGGGGGATAAAACAATATTCCTTATACTATTTTAATCTGTTTAACTAACTGGAAGGTGAGTTAGTTTTACTTTATAGGAGTTGTATACATGCCTGAATTTGATAAGAAACAGTGGTTTTTATATCCTGTTTATGTATTGGCATTTTTTGTGTTTGTGCTCATTTCAATTCTCTGTTATTTTCATTTAATTATGGGAATAGCTGCTTTTGTCATTTTTTGTATCGTATTTTTTATCGTTATACGATTTGAACTTAATTTTCAAAGGAATTTCGAAAAGCATACGACAGATATGATTACAAGAGTAAAGAAAGTAAGTAATGAAGCATTTAACCAAATGCCGATTGGTATTTTGTTATACAATAAGGATTATGGGATTGATTGGGCAAATCCTTATTTATCTTCATGTCTGGGACAGCATGCATTAGCTGGATGGCACCTTTACGATGTATCAGAAACATTACTTCTTTTCATTAAAGGAGAAACTTCTGATGATATAGTCTCTTTAAATAATCGAAAGTTTCGCGTTTTTGTAAGGAAAGAAGAAAAGTTAATTTATTTCTTTGATGTAACGGAACAAACAGAAATCGAAAAGATGTATGAGGATCAACGTACTGTTTTAGCTGTAATTTATTTGGATAATTATGATGAAGTTACACAAGGATTAGATGATCAATTACGTACGAATATAACAAGTCTTGTAACATCGCGACTAAATGAATGGGCACTTAAGTATGGTGCGTATTTAAAACGTGCATCTTCAGAAAGATTCTTCGTTGTGCTAAATGAAAGTATTCTGACGCAAATGGAGAAAGGGAAATTTAGTATTTTAGATCAGGTGCGTGAAGAAACATCTAAAAGGAATATACCACTTACATTAAGTGTAGGTGTCGGATCAGGTGATTTACCTTTGTCAGAGCTTGGGGCAATGGCTCAATCTGGTTTAGACCTTGCGCTTGGACGCGGGGGAGATCAAGTAGCTATTAAACAAGCGACAGGTAAAGTTAAGTTCTATGGAGGCAAGACAAATCCGGTTGAAAAGCGTACCCGTGTACGTGCTAGGGTCATTTCGCATGCGTTAAAGGATTTAGTATTAGAAAGTAGTAATGTCATTATCATGGGGCATAGGGCTCCTGATATGGACGCAATTGGTGCTGCGATTGGTATTTTAAAAGTGGCTCAATTAAACGAGCGTAAAGGATATATTGTATTAGATGAAAATGATTCTGATAAGGGAATTAAACGCTTGATGGACAAAGTGAAACAAAATGAGGAATTATGGTCTCACTTTATTACTCCAGAGCAAGCGATGGAATTTGCGAATGATGAGTCATTACTTGTTGTTGTTGATACACATAAACCTTCTATGGTGATGGAACAAAAATTGTTACATAAAATTGAAAATGTAGTAGTTATCGATCATCATCGCCGTGGAGAAGATTTTATTGAAGATCCATTGCTAGTTTATATGGAACCATATGCTTCTTCAACGGCAGAACTGGTTACAGAATTGCTTGAGTATCAACCGAAAAATTTAAAGATGACAATGTTAGAAGCAACGGCATTGTTAGCGGGGATTATTGTCGACACGAAAAGTTTCACATTCCGGACGGGGGCTCGTACGTTTGATGCTGCTTCCTATTTACGCTCACATGGTGCAGATACTGTACTTGTACAAGAACTTTTAAAGGAAGATATGGATCAGTATTTACGGGTTGCAAAAGCTATAAAAAATGCGTACATTTATAAAAATGGAATTGCGATTGCTAAAGTTGATAGTGATGATTACTACGATCAAGTGCTTATTGCGCAATCAGCTGACACGTTATTAACAATGACAGGAATTATTGCATCATTTGTTGTTGCGAAACGTGGCGAGAATCTCATTGGAATTAGCAGCAGGTCTTTAGGTGAAGTGAATGTGCAGCTAATTATGGAAAACTTAGGTGGTGGCGGGCATTTGACGAATGCAGCCACACAAATGAAAAATGTTACAGTAGATGAAGCCGAGGAGAAGCTTCGATTTGTTATTGATGACTATTTACAGGGAGGCACACAATCATGAAAGTAATTTTTCTAAAAGACGTAAAAGGTAAAGGTAAAAAAGGAGAAGTAAAAAACGTACCAGATGGCTATGCAAATAACTTCTTACTAAAACAGGGATTGGCTGCTGAAGCAACAAATAGCAGTATGAAAACTTTAGAAGCTCAAAAGCGTAAAGAAGAAAAAGATGCAGCAGCAGAAGTTGAGAATGCAAAAGAGCTGAAAGAAACATTAGAGAAATTAACTGTAGAAGTAAAAGCGAAATCTGGAGAAGGTGGCCGTTTATTCGGTTCTATTACGAGCAAACAAATCGTAGATGCGATGCAAAAATCACATAAAATTAAACTTGATAAACGTAAATTTGAAATGGATGATGCAATCCGTGCATTAGGCTACACAAATGTAACAGTGAAATTGCATCCGCAAGTAACAGCGACAGTAAAAGTTCATGTTAGTGAACAATAAAAATAAATTAAGCAAGGAGGATTGCGTATGAGTGATGTACTTGCTGATCGTACCCCTCCGCATAATATAGAAGCCGAGCAGGCGGTTTTAGGGGCCATATTAATTGATCAAGATGCGTTAACATCAGCATCAGAGTTATTGGTACCTGACTCATTCTATCGAACGAAACATCAAAAGATTTTTGAGGTAATGCTTGGGTTATCTGACAAAGGAGAACCGATCGATTTAGTAATAATGACATCAGCGATGGCTGATCAAGGATTACTAGAAGAAGTTGGTGGAGTGTCTTATCTAGCAGAGTTAGCAGAAGTTGTTCCAACAGCTGCTAACGTTGAATATTATGCACGTATCATCGCTGAAAAGGCACTTTTACGTCGTTTAATTCGAACAGCGACTCATATTGTGTCGGATGGATACGAGAGAGAAGATGACGTAGACGGCCTTTTAAATGAGGCCGAGAAAAAAATATTAGAAGTATCCCATCAAACGAATGCAAAAGCATTTCAAAATATTAAAGATGTTCTTGTAGATGCTTATGATAAAATTGAACTTTTGCATAATCAAAAAGGTGAAGTTACTGGGATACCAACTGGATTTACTGAATTAGATAAGATGACGGCAGGTTTCCAGCGAAATGATTTAATCATCGTAGCAGCACGTCCGTCAGTAGGGAAAACTGCATTTTCATTAAATATCGCACAAAACGTAGCGACGAAAACGGATGAAAATGTAGCGATTTTTAGTTTGGAGATGGGCTCCGATCAGCTTGTTATGCGTATGCTTTGTGCAGAAGGAAATATCGATGCGCAAAGACTTCGTACCGGGTCATTAACTTCTGATGATTGGGCGAAATTAACAATGGCGATGGGTAGTCTTTCAAATGCCGGTATATATATTGATGATACACCAGGAATTAAGGTAAATGAGATTCGAGCGAAATGTCGTAGACTAAAGCAAGAACAAGGTCTTGGTATGGTTTTAATTGACTACTTACAGCTTATTCAAGGAAGTGGGAAATCAGGTGAGAACCGTCAGCAGGAGGTATCTGAGATTTCTCGTACTTTAAAAGGGATTGCGCGTGAATTGCAAGTGCCTGTTATTGCCTTATCACAGTTATCTCGTGGTGTAGAATCTCGTCAGGATAAACGCCCGATGATGTCTGATATTCGTGAATCTGGTAGTATTGAGCAGGATGCTGATATTGTAGCTTTCCTATATCGTGAAGATTACTATGACCGTGAAACGGAAAATAAAAATACGATTGAAATTATCATTGCAAAACAACGTAATGGTCCGGTAGGTTCAGTAGAGCTTGCGTTTGTTAAAGAATTTAATAAATTCGTTAATTTAGAACGACGCTTTGAGGATGGGGCATAAAGGCAGTATAAAAAAGAAACACATTTCTTATAATAAGATGTGTTTCTTTTTTTATGGGATAAAGATAAGGCTTTCATAAGGTGAAAATATAATTCTTACGAACGAAAATGATTTTTAATAAAAAAATGTTCGCTTTTTGGTTGACTTCTTTTTCGGTTTTGGTACAATTATATTGTTTGAATAGATCGTTTGAAAATTGCGGAGGTGCTTTAATAATGTCTTCAGTAGTAGTTGTAGGAACACAATGGGGCGACGAAGGAAAAGGTAAAATCACTGATTTTCTTTCTGAGCATGCGGAAGTAGTTGCAAGATATCAAGGTGGAAATAACGCGGGACATACAATTGTTTTCGGCGGAGTTAAATATAAGTTACACTTAATTCCATCTGGTATTTTCTATAAAGAGAAAATTTGTGTAATCGGAAATGGCTTAGTAGTAGATCCGAAAGCATTACTTGAAGAGTTAAAATACTTACACGACCGTGGTGTAAGTACTGATAATTTACGTGTAAGTAACCGTGCACACGTTATTTTACCTTATCACTTAAAACAAGATGAGTTAGAAGAGGCTAGTAAAGGTGATAACAAAATCGGTACAACGAAAAAAGGTATCGGTCCTGCATATATGGATAAAGCTGCTCGTATTGGTATCCGTATGGCTGATCTTTTAGACCGTGAAGCATTTAAAGAGAAGCTTGAGCGCAATTTAGTAGAGAAAAATCGTTTGTTTGAAAAAATGTACGATACAGAAGGTTTCAGCGTAGAGGAAATCTTTGAAGAGTACTTCGAATATGGACAACAAATCGCACAATATGTATGCGACACATCTGTTGTATTAAATGATGCACTAGATAACAATCACCGTGTATTATTTGAAGGTGCACAAGGTGTTATGCTTGATATTGACCACGGTACGTACCCGTTCGTTACATCTTCTAACCCGATTGCGGGTGGTGTAACAGTTGGAACTGGAGTTGGCCCTGCGAAAGTTACTCGCGTTGTAGGTGTATGTAAAGCATATACAAGCCGTGTTGGTGACGGTCCATTCCCTACTGAACTTAATGATGAAATTGGTCATCAAATTCGTGAAGTTGGTCGTGAGTACGGAACAACAACTGGTCGTCCGCGCCGCGTAGGTTGGTTCGATAGCGTTGTTGTAAGACATGCGCGTCGTGTTAGTGGTTTAACGGATCTATCATTAAATTCTATCGACGTTCTAACAGATATTCCAACTCTTAAAATTTGTGTTGCTTACAAATACAATGGCGAAGTTATCGATGAAGTTCCAGCAAACTTAAACATTTTAGCGAAATGTGAGCCTGTATATGAAGAGCTTCCAGGTTGGACAGAAGATATTACTGGTGTAAAATCATTAGACGAGCTTCCTGAAAATGCAAGAAAATACGTAGAACGTGTTTCTGAGTTAACAGGAATTCAATTATCTATGTTCTCAGTTGGACCAGATCGTAACCAAACGAATATTGTTCGTAATGTATACGAAGCTTAATTGATATTTTTAGAAAAAACTCATGTCCGCATGAGTTTTTTCTTATCTTTTATAAAAAAATGAAAAAAAGTATTGCGAAGAATACAGAATACATGTTATGATACATCTTGTCGTCACGAAAATATGACGTTGGTGAGTATGAGCCATTAGCTCAGTTGGTAGAGCATCTGACTTTTAATCAGAGGGTCGAAGGTTCGAATCCTTCATGGCTCACCATTTTATTTTTCGTGGCCCGTTGGTCAAGTGGTTAAGACACCGCCCTTTCACGGCGGTAACACGGGTTCGAATCCCGTACGGGTCATGTTTTTTTATGCTTATTTTTGGTCCCGTGGTGTAGTGGTTAACATGCCTGCCTGTCACGCAGGAGATCGCCGGTTCGACCCCGGTCGGGACCGCCACTTTTGTTTATACCACCATTAGTGGTTTTATATATAGTTTTGGCTCGGTAGCTCAGTCGGTAGAGCAGAGGACTGAAAATCCTCGTGTCGGCGGTTCGATTCCGTCCCGAGCCACTCTCAGGATATTAAGTGGGCCCACTTAATATCCTTTTTATTTATGTAATTTTACAAAACTGAGTAGTTATTTTAAAATAGAACGAGGAGCCTCTAGCAGTTGAAGCTAGAGGTTTTTCTATAGATCGTATAGGATGCCGTGTAAAAGTGGATCATACATGAGTCTATGAGAATAGAGGAGAAAATACTTAAACAAAGGATGCGGTCATATAGGACATACTATGTAAACATCGATATGTTTAGGGATTATTGACCATATTTTTATAAGGAGGAAATAGACGATGATGGGAAAGAAAATTTTAGTAGTTGATGATGAAAAGCCGATTGCAGATATTTTGAAGTTTAATCTAGAAAAAGAAGGTTTTGAAATAGTAATGGCGCATGATGGTGATGAAGCAATTGAAAAAGCTAATGAAGAACAACCAGATATGGTTTTATTAGATATTATGCTACCGGGTAAAGATGGATTAGAGGTTTGCCGTGAAATACGTAAAAGTTCAGAAATGCCGATTATTATGCTTACAGCAAAGGACTCTGAGATTGATAAAGTATTAGGGCTTGAGCTTGGGGCAGATGATTATGTAACGAAGCCATTTAGTACGAGGGAATTACTTGCTCGTGTGAAGGCGAATTTACGCCGTCATCAACAAGGTGGTTCTGCAGAAAAAGAAGAAAATACAGAAATGGTTATTGGACCAATTGTTATTAATCCAAATGCATATAGTGTAACGAAGCGCGAGGAAAATATCGAGCTTACACATCGTGAATTTGAGTTGCTACATTATTTAGCGAAACATTTAGGACAAGTTATGACACGCGAACATTTATTACAAACAGTTTGGGGTTATGACTATTTTGGAGATGTGCGCACAGTAGACGTAACAGTACGTCGTTTGCGTGAAAAAATTGAAGATAATCCAAGCCATCCTACTTTAATTGTAACTAGACGTGGAGTAGGGTATTACTTGCGTGACCCAGAGCAGGAATAGTATATGAAGAAAGTTGGTTTTTTTCAATCTATTCATTTAAAATTTGTGCTTATATATATGCTATTAATATTAATAGCGATGCAAGTTATTGGGGTTTATTTCGTAAGGGAATTAGAGAAGAGCCTAGTACAAGGTTTTAGGGATTCTTTAACGCAGCAAACAAACTTATTATCATATAACTTGAAACAAGAGTTTAAAAAAAGTTATACAAAAGCAGAAACAGAGTCAACAGATGAAACCATTAAAACTTCTATTCGAAAATTTGCCTCTGATCAAAAGAAAGTTATACAAGAGGTAAGTGTATTTGATTCGCATAGAAAGTTATTGGCTATTTCAGATGAATCAAAGCAGAATAAGGTGAATAGAACATCAACTGATATAGCTGTTCAGCGAGTGTTAGTACAAAAAAAGCCAGAAGTGAAAATTGAGAAGGATGGTAGTACAGGCCATCGTGTTCAAGTTATGCTTACTCCGATTCTAGATGATAATGGCAAGGATGCGCTTGGTGTTATATACATCGTTGCATCTATGGAAGATGTATATAAACAAATGAAGGATATAAATCAAATTTTTGCTACGGGAACAGTAATTGCCTTATTAGTAACGGCCGTACTTGGGATTTTATTGGCTCAAACAATTACAAGACCAATTTCAGATATGCGGAGACAAGCAATCGAAATGGCAAAAGGAAATTATTCGAGAAAAGTAAAAGTGCATAGCCATGATGAAATTGGACAACTGGCATTATCCTTCAATAATTTATCAAAAAAATTACAACAAGCTCGTTCTTCTACAGAAAGTGAAAGGCGTAAATTATCATCCGTTTTATCACATATGACAGATGGAGTAATTGCTACTGACCGAAAAGGGGATATTATTTTACTAAATGACCCTGCGGAAAAGATGTTAAATGTTTCTCGTGAAACAGCGCTCGATCAATCTGTTTTAGAGGTATTAGGGATACAGGAAGAATTTACGCTCGATCATTTATATGAAGAGCCAGATTCTGTGTTATTAGATTTTAGTACGAGAAACGAACCATATATTTTACGTGCTAGTTTCTCTGTTATTCAAAAAGAAACAGGGAAGGCCAATGGCTTAATTGCTGTACTATATGATGTAACAGAGCAGGAGCGTATAGAAGGGGAACGCCGTGAGTTTGTGGCGAATGTCTCTCATGAATTAAGGACGCCATTAACGACGATGCGCAGTTATTTAGAGGCACTTACAGATGGAGCGTGGCAGGATCCGAATATTGCACCACAATTTTTAACGGTTACACAAGAAGAAACAGAAAGAATGATTAGACTTGTAAATGCGTTGTTACAGCTATCTAAACTTGATAGTACAGAGCACCGTTTAATGAAAGAATGGGTCGACTTTACTGATTTCTTTAATAATGTTATTGATCGCTTTGAAATGTCTAAAGAGCAAAATGTAAGTTTCAAACGATCTTTCTCTAAAAAATCTAGGTTTATTGATATGGATACTGACAAAATTACTCAAGTGCTGTATAACATTATTTCTAACGCATTAAAGTATTCACCAGAAGGTGGAACAGTAACATATCGCTTACGTGATCGCGGTGATTTATTAGAAATTAGCGTAAGTGACCAAGGAATGGGTATTCCAAAAGAAAACGTTGATAAAATCTTTGAACGTTTTTATCGCGTAGATAAAGCTCGTTCAAGACAAATGGGTGGTACGGGACTTGGATTAGCAATTGCAAAAGAAATGATTGAGGCACATGGTGGCTCTATTTGGGCGAAGAGTGAAGAAGGAAAAGGGACAACTATTTATTTCACGTTACCAATGGCAGCAGATGAAGAGGACGATTGGGAATGAGTATGGAAAACTTTAAAACAATAGTTTTAATTAACCTAGTCGTAATTAGCCTATTTCTTACTTTTAACCTATGGACGTATGTGCCAGATTCTACATCCATGCAAAACGCGAAATTTGTACAGGGCAATGAAGGAACGAATCAAACTAAAATTGCCGATGTTGTCCGTCCTACTTCTATCATCGTGCATAAAGATAAAAATCATTATGGGAGCAGAAGAGAGGCAGATATAGAATCAATCTATAAGCCTCTGGAAGTAGGGGAACTACATGAGTTTAGAGAGATATCAATCACTAAGGGTGATTTCCTGTCCTATGTGCATGGTGAAGGGAAAATTGAACTTGTTTTCCCTACCGATATCCCATTTGATGCAGTTAAATCCATGTTTAACATGAAAGAGAAAGGTACAGATAAGCCTAAACATTTTAATCGTATTCTTCTTGATCCTTCTAGAAGTAAGGATCAAGAAATTAAAATTAACTTTGTTTCTGATGGTGATAACTTTAAAATATATGAGGCAAAATTAAGTGGCGTGTATTTAAAAGATATTGTAAATGCCCAAAATCAATTTATAGTATCAGCAAAGCCTTATTTTGATTATCAAATCAATGATATGAAAAAGTTATTTTTACCAGATGGAACGACAGAGTTAAACAATATAACATATATCTCATCTAATTTAGCAGTGGATACGTTTAAGAATGCTCTGTTTAGTGATCCTCGTTATTTAAGTCCAATTACTGAGATATCGAAAGAAACATTTACAGATGGTATTAGATCTATGGAAATTGAAGACGATCGTCACATGCTAAAGTATAAAAACTCTTCTGTCTTAACTGAGAAAACGATAGATAATTTAATGCTGTTACAAAAAAGCTTTGAATTCGTAAGTGGTCACAGTGGAAGTTTGGATTCATATCGTTTGGACTATATGAATAAAGGAGAGACAGTGTTTCGCTTACATGAAGATGGATATTCCGTATTCAATACAGATGGATTAGCTGAATTGAGACAAAAATGGGGATCAGAAGAAGTAATGGAATATGAAAGACCGTTGCTGTCTTTAAATACTAAAGGCATAGAACAGAAGGTTACTCTTCCGTCAGGGCATGTTGTAATAGCATCTCTAGAAAATAATCCAGAGATAAAGAAACAAGTAATTAAGGATATTGGTATTGGATACAAGTTATCACTAGATGGACAAGTAGTTCGACTACAACCAATTTGGTATGTAAAGCTTGTTGAAGGTGAAACAGGTAAACAGAAAATCTATGAGTGGAGTGAGGGAGGACTAAATGGATTGGGATCGGATTAAAACCATATTTATTGTGACCTTTTTTGTTTTGGACCTCTTTCTCATTTTTCAATTCATTCAAAAGCAAGATAGTAATCAATTGGAGCTTATTGCAGAAACAAAGATAGATCAAGAATTAAAGGCAAACAAAATTACTATAGGGAATATCCCTAAGGAACCGAAAAAAGAGTCGTTTATTAGAGCGGAAAATAAAGCCTTTAAAGAAGATGATATACAGTCTTTGAAAAATCAAACGGCGCATATACAAAATATGTACAAGATAGAAAGTAAGCTAAAAGAGCCTTTTTTAAATACGAAATCATTATCAAAAGATAAGTATAATGAATTTTTGAAGAACTATGTATTGGATGGACAAAAGTATGAATTTGGAGCGGTGAAAGACTCTAAAATTTATTTCTTCCAAAAATATAAAGATAAGCCTATTTTCTATAATAATCAGGCGATGATTGTTGTGGAATTAAATGAAAAAAATGAACTTGTTTCATATACGCAGACAATGCTAACTGATTTAAAAGAAATGGGCGAAGGTGAAAAAACGAAAGAGCAAGAAATTATTACGGCTCAAACAGCTTTAGAAAATTTGTATTTAAAAAATAAAATTCATGGAAATACGCATGTTAAAGAAGCACAAATTGGCTATGCCACTCTTACCGCATCTACTTCTAATAACCAAGTACTTGCTCCAACGTGGAATTTAAAAACGGAGCAGAAACAGGACTTCTTTGTGAATGCAATTGAAGGACAAGTTATGGAATTAGGGGAAAAGGAAAATCAAGTGGTTGATGAACATACTGGAGTGAGAAAGAATGGGGTTGCATTTTAGCGTACTTGCAAGTGGAAGTACAGGAAATATGCTATACGTAGGAACCGATGAAAAAAAATTACTAGTCGATGCAGGTTTAAGTGGTAAGGCGACAGAGGCTTTATTTAAACAAGCAGAACTGAATATAAATGATGTATCAGGTATTCTTGTAACACATGAGCATAGTGATCATATTAAAGGGTTAGGTGTATTGGCGCGTAAATATGATTTACCCGTTTATGCGAATGAGAAAACATGGAATGCAATGGAACATTTAATAGGAAATATCCCAACTGAGCAAAAATTCATTTTCTCAGTTGGGGATGTGAAAACATTTGGTGATATTGAAGTCGAATCATTTGGAGTTTCTCATGATGCGGCAGAACCGATGTTTTATGCTTTCCATAACAATAATAGGAAATTAGCACTTATTACAGATACGGGATACGTAAGCGACCGTATGAAGGGCGTTATTAAGGGAGCTAATGCTTTCGTATTTGAAAGTAATCATGATGTGGAAATGCTTCGTATGGGACGTTACCCATGGAGCATTAAACGACGTATTTTAAGCGACGTTGGGCATGTTTGTAATGAAGATGCTGCATTAGCAATGGCAGATGTAATTACAGATGAGACAAAGCATATTTATTTAGCCCATTTAAGCTTAGATAATAACATGAAAGAACTAGCTCGTATGTCAGTATCACAAGTACTAGAGGAAAAAGGATTTGGAGTGGGTGAATCCTTTGAAATTCACGATACAGATCCAAAAATGCCTACAAAAATTCAATACGTATAATTCTTCATTTTAGTAAACAATAAAGGTGAATATAGTTGTTTTCAGGAAGATGGGTGAACAAATATGTCCTTTATTGATGAAGAAAATTATCGTATGAAACGTGCAGGGAAAAAGAAGCATAAAGGTATAGTTCTTTCTAGTATAGCGGGAACAATTGTAGGAGCTTCTTTATTTGCGTTTGGAGCTCCTTTATTTTCAAATTCTGCTGATACGCTTCCGCAAGCTGAAGCAAGCGGAAGTAATATGGCCGAAGCTCAAGGAATTAAACAGATTAGCTTTGTAGATGCTGTTGACCGTGCATCTGAAGCTGTTGTGGGCGTTATTAACATTCAACGAGATAACTTTTCAGAGGCAGATTCAGAGGCTGGTACAGGATCAGGAGTAATTTATAAAAAGACAAATGGTCAAGCTTATATTGTAACGAATAATCATGTTGTAGCTGGAGCGAATCGTATTGAAGTAAGTTTAAGTGACGGTAAGAAGGTTCCTGGAAAAGTATTAGGAACCGATGTAGTCACAGATTTAGCTGTATTAGAAATAGATGCAAAGCATGTGAAAAAAATAATTGAAATCGGCGATTCTAATACTGTTCGCAGAGGAGAGCCAGTCATTGCGATTGGAAATCCACTCGGACTGCAATTCTCTGGAACTGTTACACAAGGTATTATTTCAGCTAATGAACGTATTGTCCCTGTAGATTTAGATCAAGATGGACACTATGATTGGCAAGTAGAAGTGTTACAAACGGATGCGGCGATTAATCCGGGGAATAGTGGCGGTGCGCTTGTAAATGCAGCAGGACAATTAATTGGTATTAATTCAATGAAAATTGCTGCAAAAGAAGTAGAAGGAATCGGACTTGCTATTCCGGTGACTAGGGCTGTTCCGATTATGAATGAACTTGAGAAGTATGGAAAAGTAAGAAGGCCGTATGTTGGGATTGAACTTAGGTCATTAAATGAAATTCCAAACTATTATTGGTCAAAAACATTACATTTACCAGGTACTGTAACAGAAGGAGTTTGTATTTTGGATGTGAAAAGTCCTTCGCCAGGCGCAGATGCTGGTTTAAGAGAACATGATGTTATTGTGGCAGTAGATGGAAAACCGATTCGCGATATTATTGGATTCCGCACGGCCTTATATGATAAGGAAATTAATGATAAAATGACTCTTACGTTTTATCGTGGTACAAAAAGAGTAACAACAACAGTGAAATTAGGCATTCAAAAGTATTAAAAACAGGAGGGCCTACCTCCTGTTTTCTATTGTAGAAAAGTGAGGTGAAGAAAATGAATTTACCTTGTTGTTTAGAACATGTTGAATTAGCGTTAGATATTATTGTGGATGAGTGTGAAGTTGCGCCGGTTATCAACAATGTGGATAACTCAGAAAAAGAGAAAAAAACATGTGAATTTTGTCAAAATGAGGCGACATATGTTGTATCGAACACAGATTCTCACACAATATGTGGGTAGTGTTTGTGGATATGTGGATAAGTTTTGTGGATAACATGTTTGTAAGGTGGATGATACGTGTGAATATCTCGATTATTTCAATTGGGAAATTAAAAGAAAAATATTTGAAACAAGGTATAGCAGAATACTTAAAACGATTATCAGCATACGCAAAAGTAGAAGTAATTGAATTGCCCGATGAAAAGGCGCCAGAAAATTTAAGTGAAGCAGAAATGTTAATTGTAAAGGAAAAAGAAGGTATACGTATACTGGATAAAATTTCTGATGACACGCATGTGATTGCATTAGCTATAGAAGGAAAGCAAAAGTCATCAGAAGAATTTGCGGTAAGTCTAGATCGCCTTGCTACATACGGAAAGAGTAAAGTCGCATTTGTAATTGGTGGATCACTCGGACTAAGTTCAGAAGTGATGAAGCGTTCAAACGAATCACTTTCTTTTTCAAAGATGACATTACCACACCAATTAATGCGATTAGTATTGCTTGAACAAGTGTATAGAGCGTTTCGGATTAATCGTGGGGAACCGTATCATAAGTAAGATATTCTATGTAAAATAAAGGTAAGACACTGATATTATCATATTTATTTTATTATGCCTATAACTGGAGGCTATGTGAATGGTAAGTGATCAGACGAGATATTCTAGGCTCGCGAATATAACAAAAATAATAAATACGAAATTAGAACTACGTGAAGTATTGCAGCGTGTGACAATGGCGATATCAGAGGAGATTGTTAGGTGCGATGCTGTTGGAATTTATTTACCACAGGAAGATGGAACATTTAGAGGGTTTGCAGGAAAACCAGAGACCATAAATGGCGTAACGCTCGATACTCAGGTAATTGATCCTGAAATAGACTTACTGGCAAAAGAAGTTATTGAAACGAAAAAAACCATCTATATTCCTGATACCTCAAAGGATCATCGACCAGATCCGAGACCAGTTGATGCGTTTAAAATTAGGTCCTTATTAGCTCTGCCTATCTCATTTAGGCAAGAGTTATTTGGTCTGGTTTTTTTATTTGATTATGGGATTCCGATGAACTTAACAGATTCAGAAATTCAAAGTGTTGAAGCTTATGTAAATATGGCCGCGGTCGCAATTCAAAACGCAAATAATTTAACACAAAAGGAAAACCTTATTGCTGAGAAGCAGCTGTTACTAAATGTTACCCGTGATTTATCAATGTGTTCTTCGATACAGGAGAGTTTTGATAAATGCTTTTTTTACTTAGAACAGATTTTAGAGAGTAAAAATATGACTGCCCATCTTCTAGATCCGCTAGATAAAACAACGATTAAAACAATGAAATTAAGTAAGGGCTGTGATTGGACAGAAGCGGATCGGACAGAGAAAAGCTATGAAGCCAAGATCCAAGAGGTTATTCAAACAAAAAATATAGATAGTAAGGATCTATTGATGATTCCATTGGTTTCAGTGGGAGAAGTATTAGGGGTAATCGTCGTTGGCAAAGAAGGAAAAGCTCACAATTACGATAATTCTCAAATTCAACTAGCAAAATCTATCGTTGATGCCACAGCCCCTACGTTTTCAAATTTGTTATATATGGATCAACTAGAAAGCATAGTGAAAGAGCGAACGGGAGAGCTAGCTGCTGCTAATGAAAAAGTTACAAGTGTGATTGAATGTATTACGGATGGATTCTTTACTTTAAATAATAAATGGGAATTTACGTACGTAAATAAGCACCAATATTTTCCGCAAAGAAAAACAGCAAAAGATGTATTAGGAAAGAATATATGGGATGTTTTCCCGAGTGACATCGACACAGTTATGTATAAGGAATTTCATCGTGCGATGTCAGAGCGAACTACAGTTCATTTCGAATTTCTTTCTACTGCAGATGAATATTGGCACGAAGTTATTGCATACCCGTATGATGATGGTATTTGCTGTATTTTTAAAAACATAACGGAAAAAAAGAAATATGAACAGGAATTGAAAAGATTATCTAACATTGATTTAATAGGGCAAATGGCAGCAGGTATCAGCCATGAAATTAGAAATCCAATGACAACGGTACTAGGATTTTTGCAGTTATTAAAAGAAGAGAATACCTATGAGAAACATAATAAGTACTTTCATTTAATGATTGAAGAACTTAACCGTGCCAATTCTATTATTACTGAATTTCTCTCAATGGGTAATACAAGGAAATTAGATTTGCAGATGTTAGATTTAAATTCAATTATCCGCGATATTATCCCTTTAATAAAGATTGATACGTATAATCAAAATAAATATATTCAAGTCGATACAAATGACATTCCGGAATTACTTTTAAATCGTAATGAGATACGGCAATTATTAATGAATCTATATCGTAATGGCTTAGAAGCGATGAATACAGGGAAAGTTCTAACCATTAGCACCTACAAGGAAGGTCAAAATTGTGTGGTGCTTGCAGTGCACGATCAAGGAAAAGGTATCAGGCCTGAAGTCTTAGAGAAACTGGGTACGCCATTTTACACGACCAAAGATAATGGAACTGGATTGGGGTTAGGTGTATGTTATGCCATTGCTGCCCGCCATAATGCAAAAATAGAAATTCAAACAGGATCGGAAGGCACTACCTTTTTTGTTAAATTCAATTATAAAGATAATAAAAAGTAAACTTATTTAGATTAGTTACGGTGAACTGTATCATAAATATTGATCCGAAATTAATCATGCCTTGTGTACCAACATGAAGTATTATTGGCTGTATATTGAATAAAAAATATAATCAAGAAAAAAGCACTTATCTTTACAAGATAGAGTGCTTTTTTATACGCATTTTATTATTTTAGATTTAACCGATATGTAATGAAGATGTACAGTAAATATGGGGGTATGCAAGTGCCTGGTGAAATCAAGTATACTCAATATAGGAAAAAAGAAGTATTAGATGTACTTAGGGGGGATTAACATATTTAAGGAAGATATGAAAAAAATATTGGCATCATTACTAAAAAATCCATTAGTAATAATCGTATACTGGATTTTTTGTTATGAGTTAGCTTTATTATGTATGTATGGGAGAATGAATAATAATATTTATATTTGGTTATTATCTATAGCATTTCTAATACTTATCATTATATTTACTACAATTAAAATTGTGAAAAATAGGGAACGCGAATCATCCAAATTATTAAATGTAAAGGGATGGAAATACATTTCTGTTCTAATACTTATCCTTATAACGTCTTTTTATGGGATAAAAATTTATAAAAGTGCAACGAATTATGGCGGTAAACTAGCATGGTTTATAGAAAGCGTAAAAAACGAAAGATCAGTTAAACTTGAGCGTGATAATATATATAAGTATGGTGTAGAGGGCATTTTTGAAGATATAAATAAGAAATATACTTTGCCAAAGAAGTTATATATGTCGGATGATTTTACTTTGGAATTTAAATCAGATGGAACAATTACATCATTTGATACTTTTCTTTATGGGAAAAATGCTGCTGGAAAAGAGGAAAGCTACTTAATATCTTATAATAAAAATAAATCAAAAGATATTTTTGTAGGATTAAATGGGTATGTTAACGCTGATTATAATGAAGATAAATTAGTAAAACCTTTAATTAAAACAGTTCAAGCCATTCCAGTTAAACAAACTGTAAGTAAGTGGAATGAAGATAAGTATGGGCTGGTCTATTATGGGAAAAGGAACTGGGGTTACAACAGAGAAGGAATTATTAATATTAATAAAGATGGGAAATTAGAGAAGCTTGAAGAAGCAAAGTCCGAAATAATTGGATATACGGTATCTATATTTATCCCTGGAAAAGAGAAAGAGGTAGTACCTGCTAGATATAATTTACTAGGTGACCCAAATTGGAGTAAGGAAAGTAGTTCTAAAAAGAAAAAGAAGAATTTAACTAATAATAATGAGCAATTTTACTTTTCAAAAGAAGTTGGTTATAAACTAGATGTCACAGATAAAGCATTAGGGAGCACCTTTTATTCACTAAGCAAGACAATTGATGGAGGGGAAACATGGGGAGTTATAAATGAAGACCCGTTCAATGAAGCGGTAGGTAGTGCATCAGGAATCATCTTTTTTAATGAAAAGCTCGGATTTTTAAGGGCAGCCAGACCCTCTGGAAATGAAGGGAGGTTATACCGTACAGATGATGGGGGTATAACTTTTAAAAAGTTGAGCTATACAAATTATGAAGTGAAACTAGAAAGTGGACAGGCAATAAATCCGTTTGATTTTCCTAATATGCCTTATGAGAAGGATGGAGTTTTTAACATGCTAGTAGGGCAAGGAGCAGATGGAGACTACAATGGTAATAGTAGTATACTTTATCAATCAAAAGATCAAGGTGAAACATGGGAGTATGTAAAAGAGGTTAAAGATAATTAATAGTGGGAAAGACCATTGGACAAAAATTACCGATGGTCTTTTAAACATTATTAGATGGTATGTACATTTCCTAAAATAAGTATGTTTCTATTTCTATAAAAATATGCTGTAATATGAAGAGGAAAAAGTATAAGTAGTTAGAGAAGTGAGGAATTAAAGGTGAAGAAGTTTAAGAAGTTTTACTTGGAGATTACGAGTGTGTGTAATCTTGCGTGTAGCTTTTGTCCGCCGACGGAAAGGCAGAAGCAATTCATTTCTGTAGAGGATTTTGCTAAAAGATTAGACCAAATTAAACCTCACACAGACTACATTTATTTGCACGTGAAGGGTGAGCCGTTGCTCCATCCGAAAATAGATCAGCTATTAGACTTAAGTCATGAAAAAGGGTTTAAAGTTAATATTACAACGAACGGAACGTTAATTAATAAGAGAAGGCATAGGCTGTTAAATAAGCCCGCGTTAAGACAAATGAATTTTTCACTGCATAGTTTTGATGGACACCCAGGTTCGCAAGATAAAGAGGGCTATGTAAGGAGTATACTTTCCTTCATTAGGGAAGCGACAAGTCAATCAGATTTAATTGTATCGTTAAGGTTATGGAATTTAACTCAGGATAATAAAACAAATGCTGAAATCCAGAAAAATAGAGAGTTATTATCCATAATTGAAAATGAATTTGATCTATCTTATCAGATTGAAGAGAAGCTTACACCAGGAAAAGGTATAAAAATTGCAGAACGTGTCTTTATTAATCAAGACTATGAATTCCAGTGGCCAGCATTACATGAAGAAGAGGATGATGGGAAAGGATTTTGTCATGGACTTCGTAATCAGGCAGGAATTTTAGCGAATGGGACGGTTATTCCTTGTTGTTTAGATGGTGAAGGGATTATTAACCTTGGAAATATTAATAATGATTCATTTTCTAACATTATAGAAGGTGAAAGAGCAACAAACATTGTCGATGGATTTTCAAAAAGAGTTGCGGTTGAAGAGCTTTGTAGGAAATGTGGATATCGTAAAAGGTTTGGGAAGTAAATATGAAATAAGCCCTCATAAAGCGAGGGCTTATTTTTTATTCTTGATAAGAATGCTCTAATTCATCAATTAATGAACCAACGTAAGAAACAGCTTTACGGATTGCATCTGATTTTGACATATCTACTCCGGCATGTTTCATTAGTTCAAGTGGTTTCATTGTACCACCAGCGCGAAGCACATCTAACCAGCGATCAATAGCAGGTTGTCCTTCCTCTTTAATCATTTGAGCTATTGCAGTAGCTGTAGTGAGGCCTGCGGAATATGTGTAAGAATATAGACCCATATAATAATGAGGCTGACGCATCCAAGTTAAGCCCGCACCTTCATCGATTTCTACAGAATCTCCCCAGAATGTCGAAAGGACATTTGTTTTAATTTCAGTTAAAGTTGTAGCTGTAAGGGCCTGTCCTTCTTCTGCTAGAGCATATACCCTACGTTGATATTCACCCTCAAGTAAATGAGTAACAAAGTTGTGATAATATGTGCCGAGTAGTTGTAGAATGACCCATCTGCGCATTCTCTTATCGTCAGTAGTCGCTAGTAAATGCTGAGCTAATAGTAATTCATTCATAGTTGATGGTGCTTCAACAAAGTACATAGATGGGCGTACGTTCATGATACGTTGGTTTTTATTTGCTAAATAGAAATGACCAGCATGTCCAAATTCATGTGCTAATGTGAAGCATCCACGCATCGTATTTTGCCATGTAATTAAAATATAGGGATGAGAGCCGTATGGACTTGAGCAAAATGCCCCGGTTGATTTGCCTACGTTATCTGCAAGATCTACCCATCTTTCTTTGAATCCTTTTTGGATTATTGAACTATATTCATCGCCTAATACTTTTAAAGAATCTTGAATGAGCGTGCCTGCTTCTTCATAAGTAATAGCTGGATTAAATTCGGGATCTAAAGGTGCATGTAAGTCGCAGAAAAGCATTTGATCGAGTCCTAATACTTTCTTTTTTAAATCTGCAAAACGGCGCATATGAGGTGCTAATTCTTTATAAATAATATCAAGTTGGTTGTTATACATTTCAAGTGGAACTCTTTGTGGTTCTAATAGCATATGGGTAACGGATTCATATTTACGTAAACGAGAAAGTGTTACTTGTTTTTTAACTTCAGTAGCATATGTTGTGGCAATTGTATTTTTATATTGTTTTAGTGTGGAAACAAATGATGAATATGCTTTTCGACGTATATATGTGCTTGGAGAAAATTCATATTTGCTTTCAAATAATGAGAATGAAACAGGGAGTTCGTTTCCTTGTTCGTCTTGTATAGAAGTGAAATCCATATCGGCCAATTTAGTCATGCCGTAAATTTTGTATGGAGAACTATGAACTTCGCCAAGTGCAGCAAGTGCTTCTTCTGTTTCAGGAGAGAGAGTGTGCTGCCTTTTTTTGAGTATCTCTAGTAACGACTTACGGAAAGGTTCAAGTTTTGTTTCGTCAGTTAAATATTTTTCAATTGTTCCTTCTTCAAGTGAGAGAATTTCATTATGGATAAAGGATAGTGCAGTATGTACTTTCGTCCATAAAGCAGAAATTTTGGAAGAGTTCGCTTGAATAACTGGATTTGTACGATCAGTAGATTCTTTTAAATTTGCATATGAATACAGTTTTGTTAACTTCATTAAAAGCTCTTCTTCTAAAAGTAGGCAATTTAATAAAGTTGTGGAGTTGGTATGTAAACGTCCTTTAAATGTATCAAGTTTCTGTATATCATTTTCTAATACGTTTAATGCGGTATGCCATTCGGCATCAGAATTATACAAATCGGATAAATCCCATGTTAGTTCAGCAGGCACCTCTGCGCGATTAAGGCGATTTTCCATTACATTTTTCAAGTCTATCTCCTCCTCATTAAGACTATTTAAAAACATGATACTAGAAAATTCAGTAAAATAAAAATATTTTATGTTTTTATATATTAAAAAGAAGGACAAGCACTTTTATGCTTGTCCTTCTTTTTAAATTTAAGAATTAATATACTTTATCGCCGTTGAAAATCGAGTTTTTCACGACAACATAATCTACAGTACGAATAGCATCTAATTTTGTTCCACCAGCGTAAGAGATAGAAGATTGAAGATCTTGTTCCATTTCGATTAACGTATCTTCTAAAGAACCTTTATGCTCAACGAACATTTTCTTACCTTCAACGTTTTTCTTCTCACCCTTTTGGAATTCAGAAGCAGAACCGAAGTATTCTTTATAAAGTTTGCCATCTCTTTCGATTGTTTCCCCTGGAGACTCTTCGTGACCAGCGAATAGAGAACCGATCATGACCATAGTTGCCCCAAATCGAATAGATTTAGCTACGTCGCCGTGTGTACGAATACCACCATCAGCGATAATTGGCTTACTTGCAGCTTTTGCACACCAGCGAAGTGCAGCTAGCTGCCAACCACCAGTTCCGAAGCCTGTTTTAATTTTAGTAATACAAACTTTACCAGGTCCAATACCAACTTTTGTTGCATCAGCACCAGCATTTTCTAATTCTCTTACCGCTTCTGGAGTTCCAACGTTTCCAGCGATAACGAAGCTCTCTGGTAAATGTTTTTTTATATGTTGAATCATGTTGATCACAGCATTAGAATGACCGTGTGCGATATCAATCGTGATATATTCAGGTGTAATTTGCTCAGCAGCTAATTGTTGTACGAATTCATATTCGTCCTCTTTTACACCAACGCTGATAGAAGCGATTAATCCACGTGATTGCATATCTCTAATGAATGAGATTCGTTTCTCTGGTTGGAAACGATGCATGATATAGAAGTAATTGTTTTCAGCTAAATAAGTTGCGATTCTTTCATCAATAATCGTTTGCATATTTGCAGGCACGACAGGTAATTTAAATTTATGTTTTCCTAAAGTGACAGTTGTATCACATTCAGAGCGGCTATTTACAATACATTTTGCAGGAATTAATTGAATATCTTCATAGTCGAATACGTTTTCCATCATTTACACCCCTAAAATACGAATATTTTATTTTTATTAATAAAAAATGTTCGTCCATAGGATAATTTACATTATTTTTATTAAGAAGTCAAAGGATTTCTTAACATTTTTTGAAAAACTAGATGTTACATCTGAAAAATAACGTTAAAAACGAATTTAAAATGTATTTTTATTTATATTGTTCGTTTATGGTAAAGATTGAAAAATTGAGATAATTATATAAGGTTGTATGTATTCTTTTTATTTTTTTGGAGTGGGATGGAGGATACCATGAAAGAGTCAATGCTAACAATACGAGAAAAAGATGTTATCAATTAGTTGAACAATATATGAAATGATAAGGTTTATTTCTATATAAAAAGAGGAATCTGGTATGAACCACCTTTTTATGTAAGGTTTCAAGTATAATAAGTAGGGTAATAGTAACGTATACAAAAGATAAAAAAGAAAATAATACATAATAAAATGAGGTTAATATATGAGTAAAAAAAGTTTTTCTGATTATAAATTAAGTAAGGAAATTGTAAGGGCACTTACTGGGTTAGGATATGATCATCCAACAGAAGTACAAGGTGAGGTTATTCCAGTCGCATTACAAAAGAAGGATCTTGTTGTGAAGTCTCAGACTGGAAGTGGAAAAACAGCTTCATTTGGTATTCCACTTTGTGAAATGGTGGAGTGGGAAGAGAATAAACCACAAGCATTAGTTTTAACACCAACGAGAGAGCTTGCGGTGCAGGTAAAAGAAGATATTACAAATATAGGTCGATTCAAAAGGATTAAGGCTGCGGCAGTTTATGGGAAATCTCCATTTGCACGTCAAAAATTAGAATTAAAGCAAAAGACACACATTGTAGTTGGGACTCCTGGTCGTGTATTGGATCATATTGAGAAGGGTACCCTTTCTTTAGAGTGTTTGAAGTATTTAGTTATTGATGAAGCAGATGAGATGCTAAATATGGGCTTTATCGATCAAGTAGAGGCAATTATTGATGAATTACCTACAAAAAGAATGACAATGTTATTTTCAGCAACACTTCCAGAAGATGTTGAAAAATTGTCTCGTACATATATGAATTCACCAACTCATATTGAAATTAAAGCAGCTGGGATTACAACGGATAAAATTGAACATACTCTTTTTGAGGCGATAGAAGACGAGAAGTTTTCACTACTTAAAGATGTAACAATGATTGAGAATCCTGATAGTTGTATTATTTTCTGCCGTACACAAGAAAATGTAGATCATGTATATAGACAGCTAAAACGAGCTAATTATCCTTGTGACAAAATACATGGTGGTATGGTACAAGAAGATCGTTTTGAAGTCATGGATGATTTTAGAAAAGGAAAATTCCGTTATTTAGTAGCAACAGACGTAGCTGCGAGAGGAATTGATATTGATAATATTACACATGTTATTAATTATGATATTCCACTTGAAAAAGAAAGCTATGTACATCGTACTGGAAGAACGGGACGAGCTGGAAATAGTGGAAAAGCTATTACATTTATAACACCATATGAAAATAGATTTTTAGAAGAGATTGAGGATTATATTGGTTTTGAAATTCCAAAGGCAATTGGACCTTCAAAAGAAGAAGTTATGAAAGAGAAAGCTGCATTTGAAGAAAAGATACATGCTAAACCAATTATTAAGAAAGATAAAAATGCGGACATAAACAAAGGCATTATGAAGCTGTACTTTAATGGCGGGAAGAAAAAGAAAATTAGAGCGGTAGATTTCGTCGGTACAATTGCTAAAATTAAAGGTGTTACAGCAGAAGATATAGGCATTATTACGATACAAGATAACGTTTCTTACGTTGAAATATTAAATGGAAAAGGACCACTTGTCTTGAAAGTCATGAAGACTACAACGATTAAAGGGAAACAATTAAAAGTTCATGAGGCAATTAAGTAAATAAAAAACTATCCACTTTAATAGGTGGATAGTTTTTTATTTATGATTTTTTCAAATCATCAACTAGTTGCTCTGCTAAACGTCTATACATATTACTCATAGTCACGAAGGATGTTAATAGTAGAAATTTTTCTAGCTTTGTACCTTCTAAGGAAGAAATCTTATTTACTTCTGTAACACGTTTATTTACGTCTTGTTTAAAGTTTTCGACATTGCTTGCAGTAAGAGCAAGATAATTTTTATATAACGCATTTAATTCAAATGAATCATCGTTTAATAAGGAGTCATTTATATTTTCTAATGAACTTTTTATGTCGTTAATGGAGAGAGCTCCCTTTAATTGGTAAATCAGGCTAATTAAAATCATATGCTCTTTTGAATACTTTTTATTTTTGATAGGGATGAATAGTTTCCCTTTTGCGTAATTATTAATCATCGTTTTTGTTAATACTTTTTCATCATCAGTTCTCGTTGTATCTGCATAAGTATTCTCAAATAGTTGGACAACTTGGTCTACATATAAGTCAACATTTGGAATATCCTCAAGTTTAATATTTTTTTCTAAATGTAATGTCTCAAGTAATTCATTTATATTTTCCACGTAGAATCCCTCACTTTTATAACTTAGTGGAACTTAATGTTTAATATATCTTTAAATATGGTATTACGAAACGAATGAATTGTAAATGTTGACCTTAAAAAGAAATGTGTATATAATTACATGTAGTTATCAAAACTATATGTAATTATATGAGGGGTGTTATTATGAATACTTATGTAAGGGAACCAGTTAACGCATTTACTCACTTAGGTGGAGCGATCTTATCATTTATTGCCTTATTAGCTATGCTTGTGAAAGTTTCTATTAAGATGCCATCATTTGCTGCAATTACAGCTGTTATTTTGTTTGGTATTGGAATGATGGTCCTTTATGCGGCGTCAGCTGTGTATCATAGTGTTGTGGCCAATGAACGTGTTATTTACTTCTTTAGGAAGCTAGATCATTCTATGATTTTTATATTAATTGCAGGTACATATGCACCCTTTTGCTTAATTACATTAAATTCAGCAAGTGGTTTGCTATTATTTTGTTTAGTCTATGCAACTGCGATTTGTGGTATTGTGTTTAAAATGTTTTGGTTTAATTGTCCAAGATGGTTATCGACAGCAATTTATATTACGATGGGTTGGTTAATTGTTTTGTTCTTTGCACCGTTAGCTGAGAATTTAAGTACAGGAGGTATTGTTTTCTTAGTACTTGGGGGCATTTTTTATACAATTGGTGGATTTATTTATGGCACAAAGCCAAAATGGCTAGAGTTTAAATATATGGGACATCATGAAATTTTTCATGTTTTTGTATTATTAGGTAGTCTTGCGCATTTTCTAAGTGTATATTGTTACGTAATTTAATAAAAAAACGCCACATAATTTTTATTATGTGGCGTTTTTTTTATTACCTGATTAGAATCGTATATGTTATAAAATTATTATGGGATAAAATGTAAGTTTCTGTGTTCGCATGTTAAACATAGGATAAGAAATATGTGATATACTTTGAGAAGTTTATAATGAATGAAATATGGAGGACTATAATTATGGCAATACTTGTAACAGGTGGAGCAGGATATATTGGTAGTCATACATGTGTAGAATTACTAAATAGCGGTTACGAAGTTATAGTAGTGGATAATCTTTCGAATAGCTCGGTAGAATCCATAAATCGAGTGAAA
>NZ_JAKUFQ010000072.1:0-28918 GCF_022663475.1 Bacillus cereus group sp. BfR-BA-01382 | reverse complement strand
TCTTTTTTAGGCTCTTCTTTTTGAGCTTGTCCACCATTGTTTGCTGGTGCAGCTTGTGCTGGCTGAGCTTGCGCAGCTTTAGCAGCTTGCTCTGCTTGTTTTTGAGCAGCAGCTTCTTGTGCAGCTTTTGCTTGTGCTTCTTCTTCTGCAATACGTTGTAATTGTAACGCTTGTTTCTCAAGCTCTTTTAATTGGCTTTCCGTACTTGTCATTGTAGTTACAACTGTATCCATTTTACCGCTTAAATCGTTTACCGCTGTTGCTTTTTTCTCTTTTTCAGCGTCAAGTTCTTTCTTAGCAGTTTCAATTTGAGCTTGTGCTTCTTTTAATTCTTTTTGTTTCTCTTTTACCGTTGCAACATCTTTTTTCACACTAGCTTGATCTTCTTGCTGTGTTTTCATGATATCTTCATCAGACTCAAGAATTTTAGAAACAGAAGTTAAACGATCAACTAAATCTGCAACGTTTTTAGAGTTTACAAGAACTTCTGTTACAACGTTCGTATTTGGTTGTTCTTGAAGTGCAACTAAACGCTTTCTTAATAACTCTTCACGTTTTGCAATCTTTGTTTGTAATTCTGCAATATCTTTATTTTTCTTTTCAATTAATTGCTCAGTATCAGAAACTTTTTTCGTTGTTTCATCAAGTTTTGCAGCATTCTCTTGAACAGACTTATCTAAACCTTGAATTGTTTTGTTTAAGTCATTCATTTGTTTTTGTAATTCATCACGTTCTTGTTGTTGTTTATGTAAAGTGTCATTTTGTGTATTAATTTGTGATTTCACGTCAGAAATTTTATCTTCTGCAAATACATTTGGTGTTAGTCCTGAAAACATTAACCCTGCAACTAATGCGCAAGATGCCATTTTTAGCTTTTTCATTTTATTTTTTACACCGCTTTCTTTTTTCTTTTTCCGTATATAACCTATAAAATTTATACCATAATTCGGGATTTTTTTTGCTAATGTTACGTTTTTGTAAAACAAATGTAATATTATTTGTAGCTCTAGCGCAAAATTCGTATATTTTTGTATGTATGTGTAGAAATTTATATACTTTTCTCACTTCTGTGAACAAAGAAAAAACGTAAGGAATCCCTTACGTTTTATTAAATATACGAATACAAATGAAATGCTACTTCATCCATTTCTCAGCCCAATTTTGGACCTCATCCATAACACTTTCTAACGCTTTTCCCTTGTCAGTTAAGCCATACTCGATTCGAACTGGTACTTCTGGATAAACATCACGAACTACAATGCCCTCGCTTTCCAATTCCTTCAAACGCTCTGACAACATACGATCGCTCATATTTGGGATGATATCTGCGATTTCTCTAAAACGTTTCGACTCTTCAAGCAAAGATTTAATAATTAAGCCAGTCCATTTCTTACTAAGCAAAGTAAAAGCTGACTCAAACTTTGGACATAAACAAGAATTATGCTCCATATGTTTCACCTCTCTTCTATTATAATATAGTTTCTTGTAAAAAGTAAGTTATAAAACTTTCCTCATTATTTTATTTTACGTACATTTTACCATTTCCAAATATTAACTTGTCAACTAAACGTAACATACCCGTAAAAAAACCCTCTTAAAAAGAGAGCTTTTTATATCTTTATTACTTCGTATACCATCCAAGACCTAATGCACCTTCACCTAAGTGCGTACCAATTACAGCTCCAAAATAACCTGTACGAATTGTGACGTGAGGATATTTTGCTTCTAATTCTTTCTTCCATTCATTCGCTTCCTCTTCACGTTGCGCATGAATGATAACTGCTTCCATAGGTACACCTTTACTTGCTTGCTCATCAAAAATTTCAATGATACGTTTTAATGCTTTTTTACGTGTACGAATCTTTTCAAACGGAATAATGATCTTATCTCTAAAATATAAAACTGGCTTCACTTGTAACAGACTGCCGATGAAAGCTTGCGCGCTATTTAATCGACCACCACGTTGCAAATGATGTAAATCATCAACTACAAAATAGGCGTCCATCGTTTTCTTCATTTCATCAAAACGAGCGATAATCTCTTTTGGATTCTTTCCTTCACTTGCTAACTTTGCACCTTCACGCACATAAAATCCTTGTACTTCACAACTAATTTCAGAGTCATACGTATATACATCAATACCCTCTACCATCTGTCCAGCTGTTGTTGATGTTTGATATGTACCACTAATTCCACTTGATAGGTGAATACTAATAACTGCATCATAATCTTTAGCTAGTTCTTCATATAGCTCAACAAACTTTCCGATTGCTGGTTGAGAAGTTTTTGGAAGTTCCTCTTGTTCACGTACTTTCACATAAAAATCATCTGCTGAAATTTCAGCTTCTTCTTGATAAGATTCTGTTCCAAACACAACGTTTAATGGAATCATATATATATTGAGTTCATCACGAATTTGCTTCGGTATATATGCTGTACTATCAGTAACAATAGCTATTTTCATTTTCGTACCTGCCTTATAAAAAGTTTTATTTCCTAATTTTACACGAAAACTACAAATGGTGCATCCATACAGGGAAATGCCGGTTGAAATTATACTCACCATCTCGACAAATTACAACAAAAAGATAAAATAATCACCAAAAACTTCAACGTATTTAGAAAAAATGTTTGAATATAAAAAGCCTCGCTTTTAAAATGGAAAGTACTAGTCATTTTGATAGATAGGGGCGTATACAAGTGCTATTACAATATTTAACAATCAAAGACTACGGCGAACACGAAATCGTCATTCAAAAATCAAGATTTATTTGTTATATTAGCCGAGCAACGACTGAGGAAGAGGCTCAAGAATTTATACAAAAAATAAAAAAACAACATTGGAATGCAACACATAATTGTTCCGCTTATTTAATTGGCGAACAAGATCATATTCAAAAAGCAAATGATGACGGCGAGCCTAGCGGTACAGCTGGCGTACCAATGCTAGAAGTACTTAAAAAACGTGGACTAAAAGATACCGTTGTTGTCGTAACACGCTATTTTGGTGGCATTAAACTTGGCGCAGGTGGATTAATTCGTGCATATGGAAAGTGTACAAGCGAAGGCATTAATCATGTCGGTGTTGTCCAGCGAAAACTAATGCGTGTGATGCAAACCGAGATTGATTACACATTACTTGGCAAAGTGGAAAATGAATTACGCAATTCAAAATATGCCATTAAAGATATACATTATCTAGAAAATGTCACATTTGATACGTATGTTGAAGAAGACGGCAAACAAGCCTTTACAGATTGGATGATTGAATTAACAAACGGGAAATGTACAATTACAGAAGGAGATATGTTGTACTTAGAACAAGATGTTATCTAAGCATAACTCTTTTATCACCTTTAAAGATTAATGTAGTGAATTACTTCCCTACAAATGAACTAACGAACTAAGGAGATTATATATGGAAGAACGTTATTATCATCTCCAAAATAGCAGAATAAAAAAGAAACGAAGAAGGAAACTTTTCTTCTTCCTTATTTTCGCATTTTTATTTGGCAGTATAGGAGTTTATGTGTTAAATTCTTACTCTTCTCTTATGGGGATGTATAGTGGTTTTACTCGTGAAAAATCGGATTTAAGAAACAAAGATGTAGAAATTACAAAGGAACCTTTTACAATTCTCATTATGGGTATAGAAGATTATGCGACAGACGGTCAAAATGGTCGTACAGACTCATTAATGTTTGCAACAGTCAACCCGAAAACGCAAAAGATTTCACTTATGAGTATTCCTCGTGATTCTCGAGTTACAATTGTTGGTAAAAATAAAGAAGACAAAATTAACGCTGCCCATGCTTACGGCGGAGAAGAAATGGCAATCAAAACTGTCGAAGGCTTTCTAAAAGTTCCTGTAGACCATTATCTTAAAATTGATTTCCAAGGCTTTAAAGGTATCGTTGATGCTGTTGGCGGTGTTACTGTTGACGTACCCTTCGATTTCTGGGAGCGCTCTGACGTGGATTACTACAAAAAAATTCAATTTAAGCAAGGACAGCAAAACTTAAACGGTGAAGAAGCACTTGCTTACGTCCGTATGCGAAAGCAAGATCCAAATGGCGATTATGGTCGAGCTGCTAGACAAAGACAATTACTGGCCGCTGTTGCTCATAAACTAAACTCCACATCTACTGTATTTAAAATTAAAGATTTAACGGCTGTCGTTGGAAAATATATAAAAACCGACATTCCTATTTCAGACGGACTTGCTCTTTACAATAAAATTTCTGGATTTGATCCTTCTACAATGCAAACGTTAAAGCTTGAAGGCGAAGACAAAAAGGTAGGCGGTATTTATTACTTCCTTCCAGATCCAATCAGTGTAGAAACGGTGCGTAACGAAATTGAAAAAGAATTAGGAGAAAAAGCAAAAAATCCAACTACAAAAAACAACTCAAATCCTGATTCAAATTCAAGTTCTAACGAACAAACAAAAAAAGAAACAAACCAAAATAAAACACCAACTGATCCGCCACCTTCTACAAATGCTCATGCAGAGTGGATTATGCGCAATCAGCCATAACAAAAAGGCCCAATCTATCCGATTGGGCCTTTTTTATTTACTTATTAAAGTGTTGTAAAATTGCTTCTACAATACGCTCTGATGCACGACCATCACCGTAAGGATTAGATGCTTTCGCCATCTTATCATGAGCTTCTTTATCTGATAACAACTCATCAGCAAGACCAAAGATTGTCTCTTCGTCTGTTCCTGCTAATTTCAGCGTACCTGCTTCAATACCTTCAGGGCGCTCTGTTGTATCACGAAGAACAAGAACTGGTACCCCAAGTGATGGAGCTTCTTCTTGTACACCACCAGAATCCGTTAACATTAAGTATGAACGAGCTGCAACATTGTGGAAATCAATTACATCTAGCGGCTCAATTAAATGAATACGGTTATGTTCACCTAAAATTTCATTTGCTATTTCACGAACAACAGGGTTCATATGAACAGGGTACACAACTTGTACATCTTCATGCTTATCAACAAGACGCTTAATTGCACGGAACATATTACGCATCGGTTCACCTAAGTTTTCACGACGGTGAGCTGTCATAAGTACAAGACGATCATTTCCAAGTTTCTCTAGTACAGGATGACTATATGTTTCTTTTACAGTCGTTTGTAGCGCGTCAATCGCTGTATTTCCTGTGATGAAAATACGTGACTCATCTTTATTTTCCTTCTGTAAGTTCGTTGCTGATTTTGCTGTTGGTGAGAAATGAAGATCCGCCATTACACCTGTTAATTGACGATTCATCTCTTCTGGGTATGGAGAATACTTATCCCACGTACGAAGGCCCGCCTCAACATGACCTACTGGAATTTGATTATAAAAAGCAGCTAAGCTTGCAATAAATGTTGTTGTTGTATCACCATGTACAAGTACAATATCCGGCTTCGCTTCTTTCATTACTTTATCCAAACCTTCTAAGCCACGCGTTGTAACATCAATTAAAGTTTGGCGGTCTTTCATGATATTTAAATCGAAATCTGGCGTAATTCCAAAGATACTTAATACTTGGTCTAACATCTGGCGATGTTGTGCTGTTACAGTCACAATCGATTCAATTTTTTCTGGGTGTTTTTGCAACTCTAATACAAGAGGTGCCATTTTAATTGCTTCTGGACGTGTCCCGAAAATTGTCATTACTTTTAAACGTTCAGTCATGTGATTGCCTCTTTTCTTTCACTAATTACAGCTTCTATTATGACATATAAAAATATGTATGAGTACATCCCTTTTTAACGCATAACAGAAACTTTTCTATTACAAATACTTTTTCTTCCCACCGAGTAATAATCTATCTTTTGTTTCTTAACATCTTCATCAGTATAACAATTTCTCCCATCAAATAAAATAGGCTCCCTCATAAGTTGTACGTACTTTTCTAACGGATAAGTTTGAATATCTTCCCATTCTGTTACGATAAAAACCGCACTCGCATCTCTAATCGATTCATCTATACATCTACTATATTGTATAGCATCTCCAAATATATTTTTCACATATTGAATTGCTTTTGGGTCGTAAAGAACAATATCTGCACCTATATTAATTAATGCTTCTATTATAATAAGAGATGATGCCTCTCTAATATCATCCGTATTCGGTTTAAAGGATGCGCCAAGAACTGCAATCCGCTTTTTATTCATGTTCATGACTTTTTTCGCTTTTTCAATCAATAGCAGTTGTTGCTTATTATTTACTTCAATAACCGCTTTTAACAAACGAAAATCATGAGCAACATTTCCCGCAATTTGCACCAGCGCTTTCGTATTCGCACAGGAATATACAATAGAAAAGATATGAAATATAGAATTCTCCCTGCGCTTCCCCCTCTCACATTAAAAATGAGAAAACTCTTTTCCTTTTTCATTATATGAATTACTTCCCTCATTCTTTTTAAAGTTTTTGTAAAATTAAATGCACTATAATATAAAGTGAAACTTAATCATTGGGAATCCAGTTACCAGCTCACTCCAGATAAATTCCCACATTTTAACACGAGACTTACTCATTTCTACGTGTAACACTTATAATACTGAACTAAAAGTATTCACTATCGAAGAAAAAGAGGAAATGTCATATTCCAAAGTCCAGTACGATTAACCTTCTTATATGATTCAATATTCTATATACAATTGTCATATATTCTATCCGCTTCCATTAACCGTAAAAAGAAAAAAAGATTGAATTCTAATCTTTTTGTGATACCATATGTTATGAGCCTGTAAATAAACATCATAATTTTCAGATAAATATATTTCAAAAAAAAAAATTACGTTAGACTATAAAGGGTGGGGTATTAATGGACTCACAAGTGATTTATGCCATTTTGGCATCTTTCATCACTGTACTCGTCGTTACTCCTTTAGTTATTAAATTAGCTTTTAAAATAGGAGCGACAGATAAGCCAAACGCACGTAAAGTGCACCAAAAGATTATGCCACGTCTTGGCGGGTTAGCAATCTTTATCGGTGTAGCTGTAGGATTTGTTGTCGGCGGCTTATATGAGCAAAGAATGTTATCGATAACGCTAGGTGCGATTATCATTGTAATCATCGGAATTTTAGATGATATGTACGAGTTATCTGCGAGAGTAAAATTCGGTGGACAACTGTTAGTTGCCATTATGATTGTAAAAAGTGGATTATTAGTGCAAGTATTATATATCCCATTCCTTGGGGATACTGAACTTGGATGGCTTGCTTATCCAATTACAGTATTTTGGCTTGTAGGTATTACGAATGCAATCAACTTAATTGACGGCTTAGATGGATTATCTGCTGGGATTTCATCTATCGTACTTGCAACGCTAGCATATATGGCCTTCACTAGCCCATGGGGTACTGGAACAGCGATTATCTTGCCACTCGCATTAATTATATTAGCAAGTACAATTGGATTTTTATTCTACAACTTCCATCCAGCAAAAATTTTCATGGGAGATACAGGAGCACTATTTTTAGGATACTGTATTTCTGTTATATCGTTACTTGGATTATACAAAAGTGTAACGTTATTCAGTTTTATTGTTCCAATTATCATTTTAGGTGTACCTATATTTGATACGATATTTGCAATCATCCGTCGTATCGTAAATAAAAAACCTATTTCAGCACCAGATAAATCGCATTTACATCACCGCTTACTTGCAATGGGATTCTCTCATCGCAAAACGGTACTAATAATATACGCATTCGGTATTTTCTTTAGTGTAAATGCCATTATTTTCACTAGTGCAACGTTATGGTTATCCATTATTCTTCTTTTCGCTTTGATTTTCTTCACAGAAATCATTGCTGAAATAATCGGGCTTGTACATGAACGTTACAAACCACTTATTTCCTTTTATAAAAAAGTGAAAAAACGCGAAGACTAATTGTAGTATAGCCTTTACCATTATGAAATATTCAAATAGCACCCTCTTTCTTATAAGAGGATGCTATTTTTTTATTCATTATTTTACATTTCCAAAATATAGATTGTTTGAGAGTTCCTCTATTGGAGAAAGATATACATAATAAGAAACGTATCAAGTTTTCTTTTTACATCTTGATTGTCAAACTGAGGGTGAATGTTATGATCAAGCGAGTATTGCAATGTATTATTTTATTTTTAACCATTACTATGTACGCATCATCTAATACTGAAGCAACAACTGTTATTCCTGCTGAATATCATCCAAATACTGAAACGACCTCTCCTACACAAAAAATTGCGTACTTAACATTTGATGACGGGCCAAACAAATATACTACACAAATTTTAAACATCTTAAAAGAAAAGAACGGAAAAGCAACTTTCTTTGTTATTGGCGGAAAAGTGCCACATTACACAAAAACGATGCAAAGATTAATTAAAGAAGGACATTATATCGGTCTCCACAGCATGTCACATGATGTAAAACGCCTTTACACTGGTGACCCTTCCACTTTAATTGCAGAAATGGAGCAAACACAAAGCATTGTCCAGCAAGTTACGAAATTAAATACACATCTCGTTCGCGTTCCATATGGTAGTATGCCTTACTTAAAAAAGAATTACCGTGACGCACTTGTATCGGCCCAGTATAAAATGTGGGATTGGACAATCGATACATACGACTGGAAAAGCTATGACAATCCTTCTGCCATACTCGAAAGAGTACGTAATCAAAGTGATGAACAAGTAGAAGTCATTTTAATGCATGATTCGAGTGTAACCGTACAAATACTGCCAAAAGTAATTGATTATTTACAGTCACAAGGATACAAACTTCTTCCCTATAATCCTTCTTCTCATCTCAAGGTAAATTTTTGGAAAGACACAAGATTGTAACAGCTTTAGTGCCTATGTGCTAAAGCTGTTTTATTTTTCTCTTCCCACCCTTCCCGTTTTTGTGTAAAATTTTAAATAGTGATGAAGTTTCGAGGTGAATAGAAATGAAACGAATAGATCTCATTTTTAACGCAATACAAGAAGGCAATTATACAGAAGGTGTAACCGCATCAGAACTAGCTACCCTGTTGCAACTAGATCGCGCCAATGTAAGTAGCGACTTAAACAAACTTGTAAAAGATAAACGTTTATTAAAAACAAATACGCGACCTGTTCGTTTTTACATAGAAACGAACACTTCGTTGGAAACGCATTCAAAAGAAGTAACTTCATTAGATACATTTGCAATTGAAAATACGAGCCTTAAAATCGCAATTGAAAAAGCGAAAGCTTCTATGCTCTATCCTCCAAACGGTATGCATACTTTACTACTGGGAGAAACAGGGGTCGGAAAGTCTATGTTTGCTTCTTTAATGCACGAATATGCAATTGAAGTTGAACAGCTTCCTAAAAATGCACCATTTATCGTCTTTAACTGTGCTGATTACGCAAATAATCCACAGCTACTACTCGGGCAATTATTTGGGATTAAAAAAGGAGCTTACACAGGAGCAAGTGATCAAAAAGGATTAATTGAAAAAGCACATGAAGGAATTCTTTTCTTAGATGAAGTACATCGCCTACCTCCAGAGGGACAAGAAATGCTTTTCACCTTTATTGACCGCGGAGTGTACCGCCGCCTTGGAGAAACAGAGAACGAACGTAAAGCACAAGTATTAATCATTACTGCAACAACAGAAGAACCAAATTCATTTTTATTAAAAACATTTACAAGACGTATACCGATGACTGTTACGCTGCCACCACTTCGTGAGCGTACACATAAAGAGCGCTTTGCTTTACTACAGCTATTTTTCACAAATGAAGCAATTCGTCTGCGAAAAGACATTCACGTTAGCCCAAATGCAATGCGTGCTTTCGTCTTTTATAATTGTCCCAATAACATTGGTCAATTAAAAACAGATGTTCAAATTGCCTGTGCGAAAGCCTATTCTGATTTGGTCACAAAGAAACGTGATTCTGTCTATGTTTCAAGTACAGATTTACCTTGGTATATGAAAGAAGGGTTGTTCATTGAAAGGAAGAGCCGTCACTTATACCAAATACCAAATGAAACATTTGTATTTACAGGTGAGGAAGGTTGGAGTAATCATAAAACAGAAGATGAAAAACGCTCTTCTATTTACGATTATATTGACTATAAATACGAAGAACTTCAAGCCCGTGGTATTGAAGAGGAAGAATTAGAATTACTAATAGAAAATGATGTTCAAAGCTTTTTCGTACAATATTTTAACCAAATATCCAAAAAAACAAGCCATGAAAATGTTTTTAAAATTGTGGATCGTAATATCGTTTCCGTATGTGAAAAAATAGCGGAACTTGCTGAAAAGCATTTATCTAAGACGTTTGATGAAAAAGTATTTCTCGCTTTAAGCTTACATGTACAGACAACTCTACAACGTTTACAAAGCGGAAAACAAATACATCACCCACAATTAAATCAAATTCGTACGAAATATAAAGAAGCTTTTTCCGTAGCTATGCAATGCATTCAACTACTGGAGGAAGAATTACAAATAACAATGCCTATTGATGAAGCTGGCTTTTTAACAATGTTCTTCGTTGTTGATCCAATTCCTGCCTCACAAACAGAAGTAAAAGTATTAATATTAGCACACGGTAATGGCATCGCAACTGAAATGGCAAACGTTGCAAACGAACTTCTCGGCATTGAGGAAGTAACCGGTATTGATATGCCGTTACACGAATCACCGAAAGATTTCTTGGAACGTGTGAAAGTGTATATGAAAACACTACAAAATGTAAATGGGCTTCTCTTACTTGTCGATATGGGGTCACTTGCTTATATCGGTGACATATTAGAAACGGAGTTCAAAATCCCTGTACGTGTTCTCTCGATGACGAGCACACCACATGCACTAGAAGCAGCTCGAAAAGCTCAGCTCGGTTATTCATTAGATGCGCTGTATGAAACAGTAAAAAATTTAACACCATTTTACTTAAACGTACAAGAAGAAAAGAAAAAACCTCTCTCTCCAATGAAATCTGTTATTTTAACAGCTTGTTTAACTGGTGAAGGAAGTGCTTTAGCTATTCAAAAAATGTTAGAGAACTATTTACGATTTGATAAAGACTTAATTGAAATTATTCCGATTAGTATCGTCCATGAAAAAGATTTAACGAAAATGATCGAGAACATAAAAAAAGAGCGTAACATCATTTGTATCGTCACGAATTTCGATGTGCAAGTGCCGTGCTTAACATATCATTTCCAAGACATCGTAAACTACACAGCGATTCAGCCCATTCAAGAATTAATTACGTATGAAGAAACATATGCAAAAATGGCGGATATTCTTGAACAACAAATGCAGCGTAACGATGGGGCATTACTTATCAAAACAATTCGTTACGCATTAAATACAATTCAAGAATTAATTTCCTTACAGCTAACTCCTGATAGCTTAATGGGTGTTATTCTGCATATGAGCTGTATGGTTGACCGTCTTCAAAAAGGAGAAAGCCTTCTTCCTCATCCTGATAAAGAGAAAAGAAGACAAGATGAATACTGGATGTATATGAAAGTAAAAAAAGCATTGCAACCAATTGAAAATACATTTGAAATACAAATACCTGATGACGAAGTATTTTACGTTATGGACTTCTTTATTAAAAATCAGCCTGCGAAAAATTAATCGAGGCAGTTTTTAAAAATATCGACCGTAACGCGAGTTATATCAGCGATTTTCAAAATATATCGCTTTACCGACAATAATCACTAAAACTAGCACCTTATATTAAGAAGAAAAGGCTGTTCCAACATATGGACAGCCTTTTCCTCTATTTCTTTACTTTTCTAACTCGCCCTCTTATTTCTCCTCTTTTTTGTGATTTCGTATGAACATTAACATATACATTTGCTTGAATAATTTCTTGAAGTAAATGTACAAATGATTTCCCTTGTAAAGGTCCCTCAAAATCCTCCACATTCACTACACCAGTAATGCTTCCCTCGTTCAAGCTAATACCTTGCTCCAGTGGACCATATAAATATAAAACAACAGGACCAATTTGAGTAGACTTCCCTAAATGAATTTGACACGATGTAACCTTTTCTATATTTTTTAGTATGATTCTGTAATGTAATTTCGTTAAATCATCACTAAAAATAAACTCTGCTACCCCAAAAGCTTCTGTATTTACAGGAGGCACTTCCCTCTTACCTGTTAACCTGGCAAAGAAATGTGTTGTCATAAGGCATTCTCCTTATATAAATTTCCCATCACTACTTCTACTACTTTATGGTTTAGACATAATCATTTATGACTTTTTCAATTTTAATTACAAAGAAAAGATTCACAAAATCTTTACATTGTAATTGTTCCTGTAGATTGAAAGTCTCTTGTATAATGCACATAGAAAAACATTATAGGAGGTTCCATTGAAAACTAACAAATACACTTTTCATACATTATTAGAGATTTTTCTCGTCTCATTTAAATTAGGATTTACTTCATTCGGCGGTCCTGTCGCTCATCTCGGCTATTTCCACCACGAATACGTGCAAAAAAGAAAATGGATGGATGAACGAAGCTATGGAGATTTAGTAGCACTATGTCAATTCCTTCCCGGTCCTGCCAGCAGTCAAGTCGGTATGGGGGTTGGATTATTACGGGGCGGGCTATTAGGAGCTATTATTTCATGGATTGGATTCACTTTACCGTCTGTGCTTGTTTTGGTTTTCTTCGCCTCATTCCTTAATCAGTTCGATCTTGGAAGTGCTGGCTGGATTCATGGACTAAAACTTGTAGCAGTCGCTATTGTCGCTCATGCCATATGGGGAATGGCGCGGAAGTTAACTCCAGATCGAAATCGTGCAACGATTGCGATTGTAACTGCCGCAATCGCCTTATTATGGCCAAGTAGTTGGACACAAGTCACCCTCATCATAATATGTGGCTTTATCGGCTGGTTGTTATATCGCAACCAACCAATTAGCCAATCTCAACATATAAAAGTACCTATTTCAAAAAAGATAGCAGTTTCTTGTCTCGTCTTATTCTTTGGACTATTACTACTGCTACCAATATTAAGACCGTTCTCTTATTACATCGCTTTATTTGATAGTTTCTATCGCTCTGGCGCACTTGTATTTGGAGGAGGACATGTCGTGCTGCCTCTTCTTGAAGGTGAGTTCGTACAAAACGGAATGATGACGAAAGAACAGTTCCTAGCTGGATACGGATTAACACAAGCAGTACCAGGACCACTGTTTACATTCGCCTCTTATATAGGAGCAGTGTTAGACGGGACGCTTGGGGCATTACTCGCAACAATTGCAATTTTCTTCCCTGCTTTCTTACTCGTTATTGGTGTTTTACCATTTTGGAACAGCGTGAGAAAAATATCATTCATACAAGGCGCACTACTTGGAGTCAATGCCGCTGTTGTCGGTATTTTACTAGCAGCTTTTTATGATCCTATTTGGACAAGCACAATTATGAACGCTGTAGATTTTGTTTTTGCATCTCTTCTATTTTGCTTGCTCGCTTTTTGGAAAACACCACCTTGGGTTATCGTTATACTCGGGGCATTTGGCGGATATGCTCTATCCATTTTATAAATAAAAAACGACGGCATGATGTAGCCGTCGTTTTTCTATTAAAACTTCACAAGCTCTATTCCTTCTGGTAATTTGCTCTCTGTTAAAATACGCAATTCCTTCACACGATTCATTACGTAAGAAGAACGCTTCACAAGCTCTGGATCAATATAAGCTGGATGAACCATAATTTCTACCGTTTGTTCACCTTGTACTCTTTCTTTTAACTTCACAAAGTAATCTTCCGTCACACCATCCGCATAAAAGTCACTGTAAAACACATCAGAAAATGGGCGCACCGCTCTATCTTCCTCACAACGACGAATCGGAACATTATATGTAGCCGCTAATCTCTCAAGAACATCATGTAAAATCGGTAAACCATGCACATGATGATGACTATCTAAATGAGTTGGTGTTAATCCGTAAGATAGGAATTTCTCAATTTGAGCAGTCCACTCTCTCTCAACTTCTTCTGGATTTATATTTCCTTCCCTTACGACACCTTGTTTATGAAACAATCCATCGCTACTTACAAGTGATGGTACGTCTCCAAGAAGTGGTTCTCCTGCCGTTAATACAAGATGTACTCCTACTCCTAGCGTTTCATACTCTTTGGCTAAGCGTACCGCATGCTCTGTTCCTGGCATATTCATCATCATCGTCGTTGAATTTACAAGTCCGTTTATATGCCCATCAATAATGCCGTAATTTGTACCTTCTGTAAGACCGAAATCATCTGCGTTTACAATTAACTTAATCATCGTAATACCTCCTAATAAAGTGAAACTTTAATCAGTGGGGGGTTTTCTCCCCCCCACTGATTATTAGTTGAACCAATCGGACTTTTATGGGCAGTTGATCCCCCACCTAATTTCTTTGTTTTCGCTGAATTTTGAGGTAGTGGTCTTACTGCCCATTAAAGTGGGATAGAATAAAAAAAGCGGGCTAAATAGCGCCGCTTTTACTTCTCTACCTTTTTGAAGAACTGCGGAAGATATTCTTTATGTGCTTCCAACATTTCATCTAAAATTTGTTTTGCAACTGTATCTGATGGTACAAGTGGATTAATTGTCATAGCAAGCAGCGCTTTATGATAATCACCTGTAACAGCAGCTTCAATTGTTGTGCGCTCAAATGATTTAATTTGCTGTACTAAACCGCGAACTGGTACTGGAAGATCTCCGACCGCAATTGGTTTTGGACCTTCTTTCGTAATAATACAGTTCACTTCAACAGCAGAATCATCTGGTAAGCTTGCAATTGTTCCGTTGTTTCGTGTATTAACAGGCTGGATATCACCTTTATTGTTGTAAATAGACGTAATTAAGCTACATGCTGCGTCACTATAATAAGCGCCGCCACGTTTTTCTAATTGTGGTGGTTTAATATCTAAATTCGGGTCTTTATATAACTCAAATAAATCATTTTCTAATTGTTTTACTACTTCTGCACGTGTACCTTTTTCAACAGAAGCTTCTTTTTCTTCTTCTAACATTTCACGTGTTTTGTAGTAATAACGATGATATGGACATGGAATTGCACGAAGACCGCGAATAAAGTCTGGTTCCCAGTTAAGCGCTGCGATATTTTCCATCGTAATTTGCTTTTCCGGATCTGTTACAAGCTCTAACACACGATCCATTACACTTACGCCATCTAAGTATACATCTAGTCCGTATACCATATGATTTAAACCTGCAAAATCAACGTGGACACGACTTGCATCTACTTCAAGTAATCTTGCAAGACCCATGCGGATTCCGATTGGAACGTTACATAGACCAACTACTCTTTGAATATTTGTATAACGAAGGACAGCTTCTGTTACCATACCAGCTGGGTTCGCAAAGTTAATTAGCCATGCATTCGGACAAAGCTCCTCCATATCTTTACAAATATCTAAAATAACAGGAATCGTTCTCAGTGCTTTGAATAAACCACCAGGACCATTCGTTTCCTGACCGATTACATCATATTTTAATGGGATTGCTTCATCTTTTGCACGTGCTTCTAATAAACCAACGCGAAGTTGTGTTGTTACGAAGTCTGCATCTTTTAATGCCTCACGGCGATCAAGTGTTAAATGTACCTCGATTGGTAAACCAGATTTTTTCACCATACGTTTCGCTAAGTTACCAACAATTTCTAACTTTTCTTTTCCTGCCTCAATATCTACTAACCAAATTTCACGAACAGGAAGCTCATCATAACGTTTAATAAATCCTTCAATTAACTCTGGTGTATAACTAGATCCACCGCCGATTGTAGCAATTTTAATTCCAGTCATGCTTTATTCCCCTTTCGCTTCAAGCTTTTTATAAAGATCGATAAACTCTGCTGCTAATTCTTTCACTGTAATCGCATTCATTAAATGATCTTGTGCGTGAATTAAAAGAACACTAACCTCTGTTTTTTCTCCTCTTGCTTCTGATTGTATGAGCTCTGTTTGGAAATGATGCGCTTCATTAATCGCTTCTTTCGCCTTTACCATCGCTTCATCTGCTTCTACCATTTTCCCCTGTTTGGCAAATTGAAGTGCCTCCATCGCAAAGCTTCGTGCGTTACCACTATTTAAAATCAATTGGAATGGAATTTGTTCTGCTGTAGTCATCATAATTACCGCCCTCTCTATAAGGTTCAACCGATTTAAATACCCCTTCAGTTTGAACATGTCTATTAAAGTATGAATTTGTTAATGATAGTTTAGTGTTCATATAGATGTTTTTCATCTTTTTGAACATGATATAAAGGTAATTGTTCTCACAGGTATCGTTGTCTATGAGAACAATTACTATGTTACATAGGTAAAGAGTTGTTATTTTCTTGTGCTGCTTTCTCAGTACGGATAACTGAACGATCGCATGCGACAACGAATGGGAAGTAAATCGCCATTGCAACAACAAAGTTGAATAATTGTAAAATCGCACCAGAAGGATGTAAACCTGTTACAAGATACCCACTAATAATTGGTGGAACGTTCCATGGAACCATCGCTACTGTTTTTGGTACCCATCCTAAGTAAATTGCTGTATAAGATGTAATAACTAACACAACAGGTGTTAATACGAACGGGATGAATAAAATTGGATTTAATACGATTGGTGTACCAAAGATTACTGGTTCGTTAATGTTAAATGCACCAGGTCCAATTGATAGACGAGATACACCGCGTAATTGTGCACTTTTCGCTACAATTAATACAACTACTAAAAACGCTAATGTTGCACCAGAACCACCAAGATATACGAAAGTATCAAAGAATGGTTTTGTAATAATGTTTGGAACATCAAATGCAGATGTACCATCTTGGAATAACTTAATATTTTTCTCTAATGCTGGTAAATAAAGTGGCTCAATAATACCACCAACAATATTTGGACCATGTAAACCGAAGAACCAAAGTACATGTACTAATAATGCAATAAAGATTGCACTTGGTAACGTACCCGCTAAACCTTGTAATGGAACTTGTAATGTATTAAAGATATACTCATGAACACTTGTACCTGCTAGTTTTACTGCTAATTGAATACTTGCAATACCTGTTAAAATCACAAATGCTGGAACTAAAGCAGCGAAAGATTTCATTACTGCTGGTGGTACACCGTCAGGCATTTTAATTGTAATGTTTCTTTGAACAAAGAAGCGGAATATCTCCGTTACGAGTATGGAGACAATAAGTGAAACGAACAAACCCTGTGCGCCTGTCCAAAGCATATTTATTCCAGCTTCTTTTGGTGTTGTTGGTGTAAGAATAATTAATGCACCAAACGAAATAATACCTGCTGACAATCCATCAACACCGTAAGATTTTGCTAAGTTATAACTTATGGTAACCGCCACCATCAGAGCTAATACCCCGAAGGACCCTGTCCACATACCAGCACCAATTTGTGTCCAAGTTTCACCGAATAAATCTTTCATAAAATTTTGGAATGCTGGAATTGGTAAACCATTAACTAGTACTGCCATCGAACCAACTAAAATAAGTGGCATAACTGCAATAAATCCATCTCGGATCGCAGCTAAGTGACGTTGCGATCCGATTTTACCAGCAATCGGAACCATGTACTTCTCCATAAATGCAATAAACTTTTGCATTTCGCTTCCCCCCTAATTATTTTTTAAGTGTTAATGCGTGATCTAAAACTGCTTCTCCATTCATCATGCCGTAGTGCATTGGATTGATAACGTCGATTCCAACGTTTCTCTCGTCAGCAAGCGTTTTCATTGAAGAAAGCATGTAACGAACTTGTGGTCCTAGTAATAATACATCTGCTTGATCGATATTTGTTTTTACTGCATCCCCAGATACAGCCCAAATCTTTCCTTCTAGACCGCGAGCTTTTGCGGCCGCTTCCATTTTTGTAACTAGTAAACTTGTAGACATCCCTGCTGAGCAACATAATAAAATATTCATTTGAAAATCCCCCTTGTGTAGTATAAAAAATTTATGTTTTATTTATTTTTCTTTACGCTATTTATTAATGCAATTAGCGTGCCAACTTTTTAAAACCACTAAAATCAGCACTTTTTCGACTGTTTTCTTTGTGTGTTAACGCTTTCAATTAGTGTGTTACTCAAAAAACACACAGTGTGTTATAAAACAACACGCTTTTAACACATAACTGTATGAAAATAGATTAGTGTTTAGTTGTCTAGTTATGCTTAACATAAAAAAACACTAAAAAATCTTTCATCGTAGAATCTAGTAAAAAAACAACATGCTCTTGAACACACTCTTCTATCTATTGTCCAAGCAAATTCTACTAGATTACATAGAATAGAGTAAAATAACACAATTCGAAAGGAGATTCCTATGCCAAAACATAGAAAACAAAGCAAAATAAAGATTTATAGAATAAAAAGCTATAAAAAAGACAAGCGTTCTGAAGTAGACTCTGACAAATTTGAACTAGAACAGCAGGACAAGCACGATACACAAGACAAACAAGATAAACAGGATAAACAAGTACAATCAGAAAATGTAATTATAGTACCCACAGATTCACACAACTTAGATGTGTGGGATGAAATTTCTCTAAAGGAAATACAAGCTGGTGAACATACAAATTTATTTAAAGAAAAGAGTAATTATCAAAATATTAATTTAGTCCAAGTAAACGATATTCGCTTATACTTGGACAAGCAACTACAATTCAGCTCCGTCGATGAGCAAATTTATCATGAAGCACTTGTACATCCAATTATGTCAAAAGTAATTGATCCAAAACGTGTTCTCATATTAGGCGGTGGCGATGGTCTTGCCCTGCGAGAAGTTTTAAAATATGAAACTGTACTACATGTAGACCTTGTTGACTTAGATGGATCGATGATTGATATGGCTCGTAATGTTCCAGAATTAGTTTCTTTAAACAAAAGTGCATTTTTTGATAATCGTGTAAATACACACGTATGCGATGCAAAAGAGTTTTTAAGCTCTCCTTCCTCTTTATACGATGTAATCATTATTGATTTCCCAGACCCAGCGACAGAGTTGTTAAGTACTTTATATACAAGCGAACTTTTTGCTCGTATAGCTACATTCTTAACAGAAGATGGCGCATTCGTCTGCCAATCTAATTCACCTGCTGATGCACCTCTAGTATACTGGAGCATCGGTAATACAATTGAACATGCTGGACTAACTGTGAAAAGTTATCATACAATCGTTCCTTCTTTTGGAACTGACTGGGGATTTCATATCGCTGCTAATTCTGCCTATGTACTAGATCAAATTGAACAATTATATGTAGTACCAACTCCTCGAACCTTGCCTGCTCTTCTTTTTCCTTTATTTCAATTTAAAGAAGAACATCTAGAACAACGCAACCTCGCTCTTTTAAATTCAGAATCGAACCTTATCCTACATCAATGCTACAAACAGGAAATGAAGTTTTGACGATATTATAGTAAGGAGTGTTGCCTATGGAATATTCTACTTTTGGCAAGCATATAATAGTAGATTTATGGGGAGTAGATTTTTCTCTACTAGATGATACGCACTTTTTAGAATATCATTTAGTTACAGCTGCAGATTGCTCTGGTGCCCATGTTTTAAACGTAAGTAAAAAAGAATTCCAGCCATATGGTGTTACTGTATTAGTGTTATTATCAGAAAGCCATCTTTCCATTCACACTTACCCGGAACAAAATTTTGCAGCTATTGACTGTTATACTTGCGGTACAACCGTTGAACCACAAATTGCGATTGATTATATCGTAAATATATTAAAACCGGAGCGGATGCATATAAAAAGATTAATTCGTGGTATAGGAGAAATTGTTACTGCCGATTAATTATAACTCTTACTCATCCGGAAAAAGGAGGATTGTAAATACCATCAGTGGGATGAACATTCCACTGATGGTACAGGCATATACATAAAGTGAAACTTTAATTAGTGGGGGTTTTGTTCATCTCCCACTAATTATTAGTTGAACCAATCGGGCCTTTACAGACAGTTAAGCTCCCTCCTAACTTCCTTGCTCCAGCCACATTTTGAGGTGGGAGTTTTACTGCCCGTTAATGCGTGATAAAAAAACCTTGCATAAGTAAGGTTCATTCATCCACCGACATCTTCCTATATAACTCTACAAACTCACTCGCTAATTCTTTCACTGTAATTGCATTCATTAAATGATCTTGCGCGTGTACCATTAAAAGAGTAACTTCGGTCTTTTCGCCACCAGCCTCTTTCTGTATAAGCTCCGTTTGTACACGGTGCGCCTCTTTTAATTCCTCTAGCGCTTCTTGTAATTTAGCTTCTGCTTCTGTAAACTCCCCACGCTTCGCACAATCAATTGCTTCCATTGAACAACTTCTCGCGTTTCCTCCATGCAAAATTAAATGAAAAGCTTTCGTCTCTATCGTATCCATTTTACTTCTTTACTCCCCCTTTTCTTCTGCTACTTTTTGTTTATCCCATATTTTTAAGAACGGTAAATAAATGAAGAATGCAAGCGCAAAGTTGACGAGTTGTAAAACAACACCTGAAATTTTCCCACCCGATCCTAAATATCCACTGAAAAGAATAGGTGTCGTCCAAGGTACAGCCGCCCCACTCGGACGTGCGACCCATCCCCATTCCATTGCAAAGTAAGAAACAATTGTTAACACAACTGGAACCAATATAAATGGAATTAATAAAATTGGGTTCATTACAATTGGCATACCAAAAGTTACCATCTCATTAATATTAAATATACCAGGCGCGATTGACAATCTCCCTAAACTTTTTAATTGTTGACTTCGTGCAAATAGTAACATTCCGACAACTAGAGCCAGCGTTGCACCAGAACCGCCCATATAAATCCATAAGTCAAAAAACTGTGCCGTAATGGTATTTGGTACATCTTGCCCAGCTTGAAAAGCAACTCGATTTTGATCCATTAAAGACAACCAAACAGGGCTCATTACACCACCAACAATAGTAGCACCATGAATTCCACACGACCAAAGAACATGAACGAGAATAACTGCTATTATTGCGCCCCAAAGACTAGCACCAAGTACACTAAGTGGTTCCTGTAAAATTTGTCCTACAATATTATGGATACTGCCAAAAGAAGTATTTTCTATAATTAAGCGTAAAATCCAAATAACTGTTACAACAATAAAACCTGGAACAAGTGCCGCAAATGAACGCGTGACAGCTGGTGGAACTGTCTCTGGCATCTTTATAATTATCTTTTTTTGTACAATAAACCGATAAAGTTCAGTAGATATAAGTGCAATAATCATTGCTACAAATAACCCTTGGCTTCCCATTAATGCAGCTGGGATAGCGCCTTCTACAAGTACACTCTCTTTTGTACTTGGTATAATATATGCAACTTGAAATGGAGTCGCAAGTAAAAACGTCACAAGCGACAATGCCCCGGATGCTAAAGCATCCACTTTATAATACTCTCCAAGCCTGTAAGCGATTCCAAAAACAGCTATTAAAGCCATTATATTAAAAGTTGCACTAACTGGATACCCTAAAGCTCTCTGCCAATTCTCACCAAACAAACCTGCCATAAACTCGTTATATCCCGGTATCGGCAGTGCACTAATAATGAGGAAAAACGATCCAATAATTAAGAAAGGCATCGTTAAAATAATTCCATCTCGAATTGCTTGTAAATGCCTCTGCTCTGCAACCTTCCCTGCCACCGGCATCACATACTTCTCTAAAAACCGTATCATCTATCCCACTCTCCTCATGGTTTCATTGACAAAGCTGCTTGCAAGATAGCTTCTCCATTACAAAGTCCATAATGGACGGATTGAATAACATCAACAGGTACCCCTTTCTCCTTACATAATTCTTTCATTTTCGGTAATAAATAACGTACTTGCGGTCCAAGTAAAAGGACATCAGCTTTATCAATATGACTATTCACTTCAGAACCTGATACTGCCCAGATTTTCACTTCTATCCCTCTTGCCTCTGCTGCTTTCTCCATCTTTGTAACAATCAAACTGGAAGACATTCCCGCTGCACAGCAAAGCAAAATATTCATTCCGCTTCCCTCCCCCTTTTTCTAAACCTAAGTTATGGTGCATCCCTTGCCACCACTAGGTTACAAATATATATGTCTAGATTTCCTGCTGTATGCCGAGCTTAAAAACAAAAATTTCTTGGTTTTCACGCTATTCCATTTATCCGTATTCTCCTAGTAAAGAGGACTCTAACTCGCTATAATGATTCAGTATGATTTTTTAATTGATAGGAGGATATATTTATGAAGGCATATCGCTTTCCACTTATTTTATTATCTTCTATCCTAATTGGTGGTTTCATTGGTTATTTCATGGGTGCCGATGCAGTTGCTTTAAAGCCGCTTGGTGATATTTTCTTAAACTTAATGTTTACGATTGTTGTACCTCTAGTGTTCTTTAGCATCGCATCGTCTATTGCTAATATGGATGGATTAAAACGTTTCGGTAAAATTATGTCTAGTATGGCTGGGACTTTCTTATTTACAAGTATTTTAGCTGCTATTTTTATGATTATTGTCGTGAAAGTATTCCCGCCAGCACAAGGTGTTGTACTAGAACTAACACAACCTGACAAAGCCGGCAAAGCTGTTAGTGTTGCAGATCAAATCGTCGGTATTTTAACAGTATCTGACTTCTCGAAGTTACTATCTCGTGAAAATATGTTAGCTCTTATTTTCTTCTCTATCTTAATGGGGATTGCAACTTCAGCAGTTGGCGAAAAAGGAAAGCCATTCGCTACATTCCTACAAGCTGGTGCAGAAATTTCAATGAAAGTTGTATCTTTCATTATGTACTACGCTCCAATCGGACTTGCTGCTTACTTCGCAGCATTAGTTGGTGAATTCGGACCACAACTTCTTGGAACTTACTTCCGAGCAGCAATGGTATACTATCCAGCTTCTCTTATCTACTTCTTTGTATTCTTCACGTTCTATGCATACCTTGCAGGTCGCAAACAAGGTGTACAAGTATTTTGGAAGAACATGGTCTCTCCTACAGTTACATCACTTGCAACTTGTAGTAGTGCCGCAAGTATTCCAGCGAACTTAGAAGCAACGAAGAAAATGGGTATTTCTTCAGACGTTCGTGAAACAGTTGTCCTTCTTGGATCTACACTTCATAAAGATGGATCTGTTTTAGGCGGCGTATTAAAAATTGCTTTCTTATTCGGTATTTTCAACATGGAATTCGAAGGACCGAAAACATTAGCAATCGCACTTGTTGTTTCTTTATTAGTAGGAACAGTAATGGGTGCTATTCCAGGCGGTGGTATGATTGGTGAAATGTTAATCGTATCTCTATACGGTTTCCCGCCAGAAGCATTGCCAATTATTGCAGCAATTAGTACAATCATTGATCCACCTGCAACGATGTTAAACGTAACAGCAGATAACGCTTGTGCGGTAATGACAGCTCGCCTTGTAGAAGGTAAGAATTGGATCAAAAACAAATTTGCTTAATAGATAGAAAGAGGATGCTCGTTTAGAGCATCCTCTTTTTGTCGTTATTTGTTGATAAGTTGATATCTCCTCTCGCCACAAATTTGTTACAATCTTCACAAATATTCCACATCCATTATCCATTCTCCGTACTATAATCATGTATGGAAAAGGAGATGGAAATAATGACTCAAAGCGCACCAGAATTTAAAGTTTTGCAAAGCATTGCATTTCTCGCTGTTGTTTTGCAAAGTTCCTTATTATATACAATGAATCAAGGAAATGTCTTACTTGAGCAATCTCTCATTATGGGCATGCTATTCAACCTTGCAAAATTCTCAGCACCAGCATTCATATTTATCGTTGGATTTCACTTAATTCGGCACTATACGAAGCAATTAGTATATAAAGAATATATTTCTGAAAAAGCGACACACTTACTCATTCCTTATTTCTTTTGGTCTATTCTTTACCTATTAACAACAAACGATCTTATTACGTTACAAAGTGGAATAAAAAGTTTATTACTCGGAACAGCCGCGCCCCATCTTTGGTACGTTATTATGATGTTCCAAATTCACTTATTGTTCCCTTTACTATGCACACTTTTTTATTGGTTTCAAAAACGAACAGAAAATAAAAAAGACATATATAAATATATGACCTTTTTCGCGTGCCTATATTTTCTATTAATGTGGTTCTCTTCTCACTATATTTTTAATGGAGAAAAATTAACAAGTTCAACAATTTTACATTATACAGATCGATCATTTCTATTCTACTCATTCTATTTCGTTATGGGTGGCATTGCCGCTGTAGCACTAAAAACTTGGCGTCTATTCGTCATGAAACATATCCCGCTTATAACAATATTATTTTTCATCTTATTTTTATTCATCAATTATGAGTTGTTTAGTTTTCACGGAGCAAACTCTATTCATTTAACTGTTTCTACCTATTTAAAACCATCTATGTTTTTATATATCGTATGCGAAATTATCATACTGTATATGTTATCTATTATGATAGTACAGCGTCGTGGTTTCTTATATAAAACGTTACGTTTCATTGGAAATTACACGTATGGTGCTTATTTAGCTCACTTATTCTTCTTGCAACTATGCACAAAGTTTCTTTCTTTATTCACACTGCAAGAAAATACTATATTATATAGCCTATTACTATTTGTGTTAACGGCTATTATCTCTATTTCAACAATGGTCATTTGTAGCACAATACCATTTCATACTTGGATTACAGGGCCTTCTCCTACAACAAAGATGAAATGGACGAAGGTTGTATTCCGAAAAAATCATAGAAAACTATTCAAGCCATATATTTGATATAATGATACGCATATAAAAAGAAAGCGAGAGACACCTATGATTAATCAAGTTGGACAAATTATGCTATATGTAAATAACCAAGACGAAACAGTACAATTTTGGACAGAAAAAGTAGGGTTCCAAATCATTGCGGAAGAAAATAACGGAAACGGATTCCGCTGGATTGAAATTGCGCCGGCGAAAGAAGCAGGAACAAGCATCGTCCTTCACGATAAAGCGTTAATCGCGAAGATGCAACCTGAATTAAACTTAGGTACTCCTTCACTTATGTTCTTCTCTAATAACTTAGATCAACTGTATAAAGATCTTTCAGAGAAAAATGTCACAGTTGGACAGGTTGTAGATTTACCTACTGGTAGAGCATTCAACTTTGCTGATAATGAAAATAATTACTTTGCAGTAATGGAACGTAAATAAAAAATAAGCTATCCGAAAAAATCGGATAGCTTATTTCATTTTAAGAAACTTGTTCTGCATTCGTTTCTTTATGCTGTATATGGCTCGTGATCCAAGCAATTCCACCGGCAACAACGAGATAACATAACAATATTAAAATTTGCATTTGTAATTGCGACCAATCTCCTAAAGAGATAACATCTTGTAATCCTCTAAGAGAATGGGACATTGGGAGAAACTGTCCAATTTTGCTAAGCACAGCTATGTTTAATTCTCCTGGGAAAGTACCTCCACTCGTCGCTAATTGCAGGACAAGAAGCGTTACCGCTAAGAACTTTCCAACAAGACCAAATACTGTTACTAACATAAGAATAAATGTCATGAACGTAAAGGAAATAACAATACTTGATAAAACAAAAAGTGGCACACTGGCAACTTCTAGTTTCATAACACCTAGCACAACTACATCTACGAGTAGCGCTTGAATAAGTCCAATTAAATATACCAATCCTAATTTATTAATAAAATGTACCGTTCCGCTTACCTTCATATTTTGTCTGCGGCCAAGAGGTAAAATATTCGATGCCATAATTCCGCCAACATAAAATGCAAGTGATAAGAAATATGGTGCAATGCCTGAACCGTAGTTAGGAACGTCAGAAACTGTTGACTTCACTAACTGAACTGGCTCTGAGAACATCGTATTGCGTGCATCATCATTACGGACATCCGCTATCTTCTCTGCGCCCTCTCCCAATTTCGTAGAAAGTTCTTTCGCACCATCATCAAGTTTAACAAGTCCATTTGTTAATTTACTAGCACCGTTATTCAGCTCCGTTCCACCACTCGCAAGCTGATTTACACCTTCTTGTACTGTTGTAAATCCATTTCCCCACTTCGTAAATCCATCAGCTAAATTCGATGCACCATCTGCTACCTTTTTCGTTCCAGCAGTAGCTTCATTTAACTTAACTCCGAATGTATTCATGCCTTCTTCAATCTTATGTTGACCCTCAGTAAGCTTCTTCGCTCCTTGTGTCAATTGTTGTTGGCTATTATTTAAAGTACTTGTTGCTTTAGCTAGTCCATTAGACGTAGCAATAATTTTTTGAAAAGCGGGATCTTGCTGCACTTCTGGATGATTTTTCACGTACTCTTCTAATTGTTGTTTTACACTATTAGCTGCACCATCCGCTTTTACTTGGCCTTCAGCAAGCTTCTCACTTCCACTCACCCATTCATTTGTACCAGCACTTAATTCACTAACTCCTGATTGTAACGTTTTTTCACCTTGTGCTAATAACTCCATACCACTATGAAGTGATGTCACTCCTTGACTCAGCTCATTTGCCCCCCCGGTTAAAGCAGATTGACTGGATGCAAGCTTTTCACTTCCCTCTTTCAATTTCGATGTCCCATCACTTAAACGATCAATACCATCCGCAAGCTGATTCGCTCCATTTTTTGCATCGGTCGTTCCTTCATGTAACTTCTCAGCCCCATTACTTGCATCACTCAATCCTTGTGCCAAATCTTGAAACTTTGAAAAGACACCCTCTGTATAAGATTTCGTAATACTATTTGAGATTTTTGTTTTCATATTTTCAACAGCTGTCGTTCCAATTTGAGCTGCTACAAAGTTTTTACCTGGATTTACTTTGTACTGTAACTTTGCTGGCTCTGGTTTCTCATCCATAAGTGTACTTACCTTTTTAGAGAAATTCTCTGGAATCGTAACAACCATATAATATTTATCTTCTTTTAACCCTTCATCAGCATTTTTTTCTGATACGAAATGAAAAGCCAGTTCCTTATTCTCTTTTAAATTTTTAACAAAATCGTCTCCTGCATGAATTGTTTTTTCATCCATCACAGCACCCTTATCTAAATTCACAACTGCAACAGGTAATTTATCTAATTTTCCGTACGGATCCCAATATCCAGCCAAGAAGAATCCTGAATAAATTAACGGAACGATTAATAAAAAAATTAAAGCGATACGTCCATGTTTATGGTGCCACATCGCTTTCCAATCTTTAAATATAAGTTGAATTCCTTTCATGAAACATACTCCTTCTCCTAATTTCACACCATTACAATGGTTTAACAGATTTACTATACACGTCACTTTCCATACTGTATAATACATCTTTAATTATCAATTCATTCCTTTTGGTCTATAGAAAGGAGATTCGAAATGGAACTGCTCCAGTTAAAATACTTTCAGACAGTTGCACGACTAGAACATATGACAAAGGCAGCTGAAGAATTGCATATCGCGCAACCTTCACTCAGCAAAACAATCGCTAGACTCGAAAAGGATTTAGGCGTCCCTTTATTTGATCGCCAAGGCCGACAGATTACTTTAAATTCTTTCGGAAAAGTATTTTTAAAACGGGTAGAACGTATTTTTCATGAATTAAGTGAAGGGGAACGAGAAATTAAAGATTTAGCCGAATTACAACAAGGCTCTATTACAATGGCCGTTTCTATTCCAAGAATATTACCAGAACTACTAGGTTCTTTTTTACGAGAACATCCTAATGTTCGATTCCAGCAATTTCTTGCGTCTACTCCTTCTATGAAACGACAACTGGAAAATATGGAAATTGACTTTTGTCTTTCCTCTGTACCAGTTGAAGGAGAAGAAATTGTTTGGGAACCACTTATTACAGAAGAAATTTTCTTAGTCGTTCCTTCAGGCCATCGGTTATCAAACCGCGAAAGTATCCACCTGCATGAAGTAAAAGACGAACCGTTTATTAGTATGAATACTGGCTATGGATTTCGGCACTTAACGGATGAATTTTGTAAAGAAGCTGGTTTCACTCCGCATATTGCTTTTGAAGTAGATGAACCGACAGTGATTAGCGACCTCATTAAGCAAGGTCTCGGCATCGCTTTTGTTCCAAATTTAACTTTATTAAAAAACTCTACTTTAGCAGCAAACAAGTTGCGTATTATTGAACCCGCTTGTAAGCGAACCATCGGATTAAGTTGGTCAAAAAAGCGATACTTATCAAAAACAGCTCAGCAATTCCGTGAATTCGTGATTGACTACTTCTCTAATATTAGGACGCAAAATTATATCAACCAATAAAAGGTGCCACCCTCATATGGTGGCACCTTTTATTGGTCACTCTTTTTTAATTCCATTTCAGCTAAAAGTGGTAGTACATTATCAAAAATATGCGTATTATTATTTTCACCTGTTACATATCCACCATAATATCTACTAAATACGTTGTCATTTCGGAATGTGGACATATGATCATACAATTCCTTCGCAAACTTTGTATCACCTGTTTGTAGTACGTACAAAATCGTTAGTCCATACGCGGCTGGCGATTCATAATTCACAGTTTGTTTTCCCGTTTCTAAATTGTAACGACCGTATAGCTTTCCATCCTCCTGGAATCTCTTCTTTATAAATTCCAAATAAGCAGCTGATGAAAGACCACCTAAACTTCGATGATATGCAACGTATGATTGGTCAATAAGATTCACTTCTTTATCGTACTTAAATGTACCATCTTCTTTATATTCTTTTGGGAATGCCCAGCCATGCCTTGGATAATCCGCTAAAAATTGAACAATTTCCTGATATTGCTGAGCAGAAACTTTACCGTACTTCTTCATATAAGAGAATGCACGCGGATTTATGTATGATGTTGTTACAAAATTATTTTGTTTCCCTGCATCTGCATCATAATAAT
>NZ_JAKUFQ010000071.1:0-29576 GCF_022663475.1 Bacillus cereus group sp. BfR-BA-01382 | reverse complement strand
AAAAGAATGAAGTAGCTAAAAAAGAAGTAGCCAAGCCAGTTGTACAAGGTGAAAAATTGCCAAACACGGCATCAAATAACGTGGTAATGATGGGATTAAGTGCAGCCCTTGTAGCACTAGGTACATTATTTGGTTTGAATCGTCGCAGTAAGTTTAAAGTGTAAATAAAATATTGTCCTATAAAGAATGGGATAATTTCATATATTAAAAATGGTAGGTTACTCCTACCATTTTTGGCATGGAGGGATGAAACATGAAGTTACTCAATTATATCGGTATCATATTGATGGCTATAGGGCTATTCATGGGATCCTATTACGCTGTGGAATGGTATAAAGGAAAGAGCTCTGCCGGGCAATTAACAGCAGAAGAAATAAAGAGCCTTAAAAATATACAAGATACTCAACTTTCTCATGAAACACCTGTAACCACTCAAGTGCCTTCTTCTCAAACAGAACATAAAGAAGGAGAAAAGGTAGCGATGTTAAACATACCGAAAATAAAGAAGAAGTTTTCTATATATTGGGGAGCGGATGATACGACTCTGAAAAAAGGAGTTGGTATGTTTGTTAGTGATTTAACGACAACTCCATCTGGAGGGGGACATACTGTACTGAGTGGACATCGAGATACTGTATTTACAGATTTAGGAGAGTTGAAAGAAAAGGATACCCTTGTTTTAGAGTATGATAATAAAACGTACACATATGAAATTCAAAAGACATGGATTACTCATGCGGATGATCGTAATGTTATTATAAAAAAAGAAGAACCGATATTAACACTGACAACTTGTTATCCATTTGATTATATAGGGGATGCACCAGATAGATATATTATCGAGGCGAAGTTAACTGGCAGTTATTCAAAATGAAATTATAGTTTCTGAAAGCAGGAGGGGGATATATAAGTTATGTCAAAAAACATTTTAATTGTTGAAGATGAAGATATATTACGTGAAATATTAAAAGATTATTTTTTAAGTGAACAATATGTAGTGTTTGAAGCGAGGGACGGGAAAGAGGCTTTAGTTGTATTTGAAGAAGAAGAAGAAGTTGATTTAGTTATTTTAGATATTATGTTGCCAGAACTCGATGGATGGTCTGTTTGCCGAAGAATTAGGAAGACGTCCGAGGTGCCTATTATTATGCTGACGGCGCGCGTAGATGAAGATGATACGTTACTTGGTTTTGAACTTGGGGCAGATGACTATGTGACGAAGCCGTATAGTCCACCCATTCTATTAGCAAGAGCGAAACGATTATTAGAAAGTAGAAAGGCATCGAAGAAACCTTTAGAGAATGAAGATGATACGTTATCGATTCATGGCATCCAAGTTCATTTTCCGTCACGTACTGTTACTGTTGATGAGGCAGATGTTAGTTTAACGCATACGGAGTTTGAAATATTAGTGTATTTCATGAAAAACCAAGGAATTGTACTAACAAGGGAACAATTAATTTCAAGAATTTGGGGATATGAATTTGCTGGTGATGATCGAACGGTTAATAGTCATATTCGTAATTTAAGAAATAAATTAGGAGAGAAGGCAAAGTACATTACAACTGTAGTACGAACAGGTTATAAATTTGAGGGAAATGTATGAAGAAAGGAATTGTACTAAAATTATTTACTCTTACAACAGCATTATGTATGTTGATTTTAGCGACGATATTTATTGGACAAACGATATTTTTTAAACAATATTATGCGAATCGAAAAGTGGAAGATATTAAAGTGAATTTAAATTCCTTTGAGAAGAATTATCTAAACTACACAGGAAATGCAGAAGGAATTCAGAAACTTGAGCAAGACTTTTTTAGGGAAAATAATACGTGGATTACGACACTAGATCAGAATGGGAATTTAAAACATGTGGATGATTTTTATTTTGAGGTAACGATAGATCGTAGGCAACAAAAGAGCTTTGGACAACAACTATTCAAGATACCCTTATACAATCTCGTCAATATAGAGGAGATTGATAATAAATCATTAGAGCAGTTTTTAGGACAAGAGATTTATTTTTCTGGAGTGAGAAAAGAAGATAGTTTTATTCCATTCTCTTTTTCTTTATCTAAGCAGAATTTAAGTGGATCTAATAAACCGTTAGAAAAAGCATTTCAGGAGAAAATAAAATTAGATGAGGAGAAAAAGAGAGCGGCTGGGGAGCAACTTGCTAAGGAAAAGAAACCAGCCGTACAGGAAGAAGCTGCTCAGGAATTAGGCGTTTACATAGGAGGACGTGTTACAAAAGTACAGTTACCAGATGTAAACGGTCCTGTGAATCCAATTTATAAAAATAGCATATTTTTAGATAATATTAAGGGTTTTCAAACCGATTTATTATTAAAAGAAAGCAATAAAATACGATATACAACACAAACAATAGATTATGAAAAGAATGATATAAAATATAAATTATTAGTTAAGCCAATAAAAGAAAAAGACGGATCAGTAGCATATATATATGCAATGGCTTCTTTACAGCCTGTAGATGAAGCTGTACAAATGGTGCAAGATTATTACATATACATCATTGCATTTGTAGTCGTTCTTATTTTTTTAGCTTCGTTTTATTATTCAAAGCAAATTGCCAAACCGTTATTAAAAATAAATGATACGACGAAGAAAATAGCGCATTTAGATTTTACAGAAAAAATACCGATTACTTCAAAAGATGAAATTGGTGATTTATCGAAAAATATTAATATACTTTCTAACAAATTAAATTCTCATATCGGACAGCTTGAACAAGATATTGAAAAGGAAAGAAAGTTAGAAAATACACGGAAAGAATTCATTTCTGGTGTTTCGCATGAATTGAAAACACCGCTGAGTATTATGAAAAGTTGTATTTCCATTTTAAAAGACGGGGTAGCTGAGCATAAAAAAGAGTATTATTTTCAGGCGATGGAGAGAGAAGTAGACAAAATGGATACTTTAATTTTGGATATGCTTGAGTTAGCTAAATTTGAATCTGGTACATATAAAATGAAAAAGTCTTCGTTTTATATTGATACAGTAATTGAAGATATATGTGAACATCTATCTGTGGAAATAGAGAAAAAAGAACTTCATGTTCATAAAAATATACGTTCATTTGAAGTGATTGCAAATCAAGGCCGAATTGAACAAGTCATTGTGAACTTCATTACGAATGCAATACGTTATACACCAAATAAAGAGGATATTATTATTTCGACAATAGATGATAAAGATCGTATAAAAGTGTGCATTGAAAATAAAGGTACTCACATTGAAGAAGAACAATTAGATAAAATTTGGGATCGCTTTTATCGCGTGGATGCAGCTCGGCAGCGTTCACAAGGTGGGACGGGACTTGGGCTTGCTATTTCTAAAAATATTTTAGAATTACACGATGCTGAATATGGAGTAAAGAATACAGGAGACGGTGTATTATTTTACTTTTACTTACCGAAAAAAGCGTAGATAATGCATGCTACGCTTTTTTTAATTTATTTTCATACTATCTTTACCTAATCTTTATTTTTAAACGATATAATCTGGTTAGAAAACGAGGTTATGTAAGGAGTCGATGAACCGTGCATAGCAATTGGCTAAGTATAATGGTATTTATTTTCTTTTGTGCATTTATTGTATTTTTAATTGATATTACGATATGAAAAAAGAGCGCTCATTAAGCGCCCTTTTTTTGTGTATTCATTTGATAAGCACTGATGCTTTTGAATAAACGTGGTGAAGTGATAAATAAAAATATAAGTAAAACGGTACATAGAATATAGGAACCAATCATTGTACTACCGTTAAATATTAAAGAATATAGAACTGCTGATTGTCCTTTTGGTGCATATTGTCCCCAGAAAATGATACCAGCGATAAAGTGACAGAAGTAACGAGCTAGACTACCGATAAAAGTAGCGACGATAATATATCCAATTACTTTCTTCCCTTGGTTTGGTTTTGATGAAGGTTTGTCTTTACGGCTACCTAAGTTTGATTGTTCTTCGTTATTTTCATTGGATGTTAAAAGCGCCTTTTGAATTGGACGATAGAATAAACCAGCAAACCCAATGAATGCGAAAGCAATGAAGTATTCAATTAATACTTGAATTGGTGTTACGATAATGGCATCGCCTACGACAATTTGTAATGATCCCCAAATTAAGCCTCCTAAGAAAGCCATTTTGAAACCCCAGCGATAAGCGATAATAAAAATAGGAATCATTGCAAAAGATATAGAACCGCCTGTAGCTGATATTTTTATTGAAAGTGGTAAAATGTCGATGACCATGGCGAAGGCTGCAAGAATAGCAGATTCAATCATCGCTTGTAAATTGGTGTTACGCATGTTGTCTCCCCCTAAATCCAAGTTGTACAAAAAAGAATAGATATCATAGGAGGATACGAAATACGTAAATGAAAAGAGGTATGTATTTCGGACGTTTGCACAATCCCTGCGTTAGCATTAACTAACAGGTTCGAAGGGTCGGAACGAAGTGTTCCCTCTCAGCGGCATGGCTCCCCCAGTGATAACGAGATTCTTTATTTGTTATTGTTTATTGTAAGCGAAATGGATGGGAATGGCAAACGAATCTGTTATGACAATTATTGAAATAGAATTGTAGCGAAATGTTAATAAATATGAAGCAAAAGGGTATAGTACAAGAGAAATAGAGTGTGCTATAATTCTTCTGAAAATAATTATCATTCTCTTCGGAGGGGGAAGGTTATGAGCTTAGTAGATATTAAAATCGGTGAGAAAGTGCTAGTGAAAAGTGTTCAGTCTTTAGATTATTTACTAAAGAGAAGATTGGCTGCTTTCGGTCTTTCTGAAGGAAGCGAACTTCGTATGAAGCAAAAGGCGATGTTCAAAGGTCCTTGTACATTGGAGTGTCGTGGACAGTTAATTAGTATTCGTCATTGTGACGCGAAAATGATAAAGGTGGAATTAGCGTGAATAAGGTTGCTTTGCTAGGGAATCCAAATACAGGAAAGACATCATTATTTAATGCACTTACTGGTTCTTATGAATACGTGGGAAACTGGAGCGGTGTAACAGTAGAAAAAAAGGTTGGTAAATTAAAAGATAGACAAGGAACATTAATTGATTTACCAGGTGTTTATGATTTAAATCCAGTTTCACGTGATGAAGGTGTTGTAACAAACTTTCTATTAACAGAAGAATTTCAGCATATGTTAAATATTGTGGATTCTTCGCAGTTTGAACGAAATATGCATTTAACGTTGCAGTTGCTCGAATTTGGCAAGCCAGTTTCAATTGGTCTAAATATGGTTGATGTGGCGAAGCAAAGAGGAATTGTGATCGATGTAAAACGTTTATCCGAATTATTAGGCGTAACAGTCGTTCCTGTCGTTGCAAGAAGTGGAAAAGGTTGTGAAGAACTACTTGCGACCCTTAAAGAAAATGACAAAAACGAGAAAAAACCATTCATTATTTCATATGGTGTACAAATGGATGAAGGAATTGAAGAGGTAATTTCTCTTTTAGAGAAAGCGAATTACGAGCATCCGAGATGGTTAGCACTTCAATTTTTAAGCAATAACGAAGTAGTAGAAAAAGAAATAAAAGCATTACCAATTTATAAGGAACTTGTAGCCATTCGATCTCGCCTAGAGGGAAAACTTGATTGTACGTTGGAAGAGCACATTTACAAAACTCGTGAAGCGTATATTGAAAAGTTAAAAACAAATGTTATGAAGCATGAGAAAGAAGGGAAAATTCCTTTTTCGGAAAAAATTGATAGACTAATTACGCATAAAATTTTAGGACTTCCAATCTTTTTAGCAGTTATGTTTTTTATTTTTCAGGTTACGTTTACGTGGATTGGGACACCTTTATCGGATATGTTAGATGAGTTTTTTGGTGGCCAGCTTACGGATTGGGTGAAGGTTGGACTTACAAGTATTGGAGCTTCTCATTTTATTCAAGCGCTCGTTACAGAAGGTATTATTGCCGGTGTTGGTGCTGTATTAGTATTCGTACCACAAATCTTTGCACTATTCTTTTTCATTTCATTATTAGAAGACTCAGGATATATGGCGCGAATTGCAGTTGTTATGGATCGAATTATGGAGTTCTTCGGTTTAAACGGAAAAGCGTTTATTCCGATGATTATCGGTTTTGGATGTAACGTTCCAGGTATTATGGCAGCGAGAACGATTGAACAAGAAAAAGAACGTTTACTTACAGTTCTTGTAACACCATTTATGTCTTGTTCGGCACGTTTGCCTGTATACGCATTATTTGCGGGCGTATTCTTCCCTCATAGTCAGGCAACTGTTGTATTTTCTTTATATGTTGCAGGTATTGTTCTTGCATTACTAGTTACAAAAATTATGTCTCTTACAATTTTAAAAGCGGAAAAGTCTATTTTCGTAATTGAACTACCTCCTTACCGCGTGCCACAAGCGAAAACGTTATGGCTAAGCACGTGGGAGAAAGGGAAAGGATTTGTTCGTAAAGCAGGTACATTCATCTTTGGTGGTTCTGTTGTCATTTGGTTATTAAACTATGCAGGTCCATCAGGATTTGGTGTTGATATGGGAGACAGTTACTTAGCGATGATTGGTGGGTTTATCGCACCGTTATTTGCACCGCTCGGCTTCGGAACGTGGCAAGCTGCAGCATCCCTTTTAACAGGATTTTTAGCAAAAGAAGTTGTCGTTTCTACAATGGCAATTATTTATGCAGTTAAAGAAGATGTGCTTGGAAACGTAATGGGAGCACATTATACAGCATTATCAGCTTATGCATTTATGTTCTTTATTTTATTATATGTTCCATGTTTAGCGACGGTGGCTGTTATTAAACGTGAAACAGGATCAGCGAAATGGACGATTTTCTCAGTCGTTTATCCACTCGTTGTTGCTTATGTATTAACGCTTATTATATACCAAGTTGGATCTTTACTAGGATTCTAAAAGGAGATGTATAATGATGGTCAATATTATAATTGGAGCTATCATTTTTGGTTATGCAGCATACACGTTAGTTAATTTTGTAAAGAGAAGTAAAAAAGGAAAATGCGCAGCATGTTCTTTAAATAAGTCATGTCAGTCGAAAACTTGTAATCCGGATATGGAACAAATTGCTCATAATAAATAGAAAAAAGCTTTGCGAATTGCAAAGCTTTTTTGTTTTACTTTTTAATTTTTACAAGTTGAGAAGCTTCGACGCCTTTGTAACCAGGGAACTCTTTACTTGGGTCTTTATCAAATTTTAATACACCTACAGATTTTTCATCACCTTTTACACTGTTGTAAGTTGCGTCATCGACAATCGCATACATATCTGTATATGCACGGCCACTTCCGATAATTGTGTTGCCTTCATATTTTAATTTTGCCCCATCAAGTGTAGCATTTTCTACTTTTTCTTTTGCAAATAATAAACCTTGTTCTGTTGTTACAGCTGGTAATTTATCAAGTGGTTTCGTGTTGTCTTTTTCATCAACTTTGCTAAGTAACTCTTTTTTCACTAGTTCTTCACCAGTTTTCTTATCCATTACAAGAACTTTTTTACCATCTAATGTTGTCATTTTCATTTTATAGAAGTCTTTTTCTTTCACTTCTTTTTTGTTTTTATCTGTAATTTGCTGAACTTGTTCTTCTGAGCCGTACAGTACAAAACCGTTCGCTTTCTCTCCTAATAAAGAACAACCTGATAATGCACCAAATGAAATTGCTGCTGCTAATCCGATTCCTACTAATTTTTTCATGATGATTTCTCCTTTTATATGTTTTATAGTAAATACAATTTTTGTATTATTGCTTACATGTGAAGAAGCTTGTTTGTTGCTTCTGGTATTAGTGTATAAGAAATATCAGAATGCAACTATCGAGTTAGCTTACAGTAACATTACACTTATGTAATTTAGTGAAATCGCACAAAAGTAAGTTAATTTCAAAGAGGGATAATGAGAATATATTATAAATACAATATTGTATATAGAATGTCATATTATAATGGATGTATTTTGGAAATAACATGTAAGGACATATTAGTTTTGTTATAATAAACAAATAGGCTGTAAAATGAATATTCTTTACTGTAAAGGGAGATTTTTCAGTTTTCCAAGTAGTGAATTTGAAATATGAGGTTTATCATAGGAGGAATTTAGATGTCTGTATTTAAACGATTAAGAGATTTAACAATGTCAAATGTGTATTCATTAATTGAAAAAGCGGAAGATCCAGTTAAGATGACTGATCAATATTTACGCGATATGCAAGCCGATGTACAAGAAGCTGAGAAAAGTGTAGCAGCTCAAATTGCACTTGAGAAGAAATTCAAAATATTATTTGAAGAGCAAGAAGCACTTGTGAAAAAACGTGAAGAGCAAGCTCATATGGCTGTTCAAGCTAATAACTTAGATCTTGCGCGCCGTGCATTAGAAGAAAAACAAAATGCAGAGCAAAAAATGAATGAATATAAAGCAAGCTACGAGCAAAATAAAGCTGCTGCTGATAACCTGCGCCTTAAGCTAGAAGAAATGCGCAAGCAATTAACAGAGCTGAAAAATAAACGTGAAACACTTGTAGCACGTGTAAATGCAGCGAAAGCACAGAAAAATATTAATCAGGCAATGTCTGGATTTGATTCAAATTCAGCAAAAGCTGGTTTAAGCCGTATGGAAGAGAAAGCTCTTCAATTAGAGGCTGAAGCGGAAGCAAGCGGTGAAGTTTATAAGAAAGAAAAGTCATTAGATGATGAATTCGCAAGCTTAAACAAAAATTCTGCTGTTGACGATGAATTGGCTCGTATTATGAAGCAGTATGAGAAATAATATAGAATAAAGACAAATGAACCGACATGTCTAAACAAATTCATGTCGGTTTTCTATTATATTTTTGAGGAGGTTTTGCAATGACATGGATGAATGTAGTTGCCATGCTTGTATGGACTGGAGCGAGTGCAGTACTTTTATTTGCAATTATGTGGGTTGATTCAATTTTTACAAAATACAATGATTTAAAAGAAATCAAAAATGGAAATACAGCTGTAACAACTCGTTTTATTATGAAATTATTTGCACAAGGGTACATTTTATCTCAATCAATCACGAAAGCAAATGACTTATGGCAGGCGCTTCTTGCTTCAGCAGTTTCTTTCGTTATTTTATTAGTTGTAGAAATGTTTATCGAATTTGTGTTAAAGAAAATGTCTGGCTTAGATTTAGAAGAAGGTACGAAAGAAGGTAGCGTTGCACATGCGATGTTAGCTGGATCATTACATATTGTTGGTGCACTAATTTTAGGTGCTTGTTTATAAAGAGAAAAGGAGGGGTAGATCATGAGTTTATTTAAACGAATTAAAAATATAATGAAAAGCCCAGAGCCACCGAAGCCGGAAAAGAGTCTTTTAACGTTAGCTCCTGGCGATATGATTGAAGTTTCATTAGTTATGTACGAATTGACTGGGAAAACGAGTATGCATTCTCGTAAAGAAATTGTTTTAACACTGCAAGATGGAAAAGATATTCGTTATTTAAAAATTGAAGATCGTGAAAATACGTATTACAAATTATATACTCCAATTGATGGTCGCTTAGATTCAATTGATGAAATTCCGACGACAATTGAAATGGATGATACTGAGTACCATATGGAAGAACAATATAACGGACGTGTTGTTGTGATGGGGAAAACACCATTCTCAGCTTCAGAGGAACAGTACGTATGGGAATTCCAATCAGATAATCGAAAATTATTGCGTATTGAATGGCAAAATGGTCGCACAATGATGTATGAGGGAGAAGCAATCATTCCTGCTGATGTACAAATTATAAGAGCAACGTAAGGGGGCGTAATCATGTCAAACCGATTGTTTACCATGATTAAATCGTTTGTGATCCCTATACTTGCTATCGTTATATTACTTGTTGTTGCTGGTTATGCCTTATCAGGTTGTCAAGGCGGGCAGACAAAGTCGATTCAAGACCGTTATCCACTTGAGTCTGTCGCCAAGGAAGGTAAACAAGAATCTTACGTGTATAGGGCCGCCAATCGGTCAGTTCCTGAAGTAGCGAAGGAACTCATTAACGAAAGAGAACCGAAGCAAGCATCTAAAGAAGACGAAAATCAAATGTTCCTCGTTTATTCTGACAAGATTTATAACTTGCAAAAGGATAAAGAGAAACCATCGGATACGTTAATTGAAATAAGTAATAAAGAATTTGTCCGTCAAAATTATCAACCGTCCTTCTTGCAAGGATATATTATGGGTAGCATATTAAACGATATATTTGGTTCACGAAAATCATCATACGGTGATTATCGAGGATATAACGACAGACAAAATCATAAACCAGTCATTCCAGAGAGACCACCTACGAAAGAAGAAAAGAAAACCCCACCTCCAATTACGAAGGAAGGGAAAGGGTCTATTATTAAGCGAGGCGATAATGTAGATTCGAAACCATCAGTAGGTGATAAGGGAAGTATTACTGAAAAAGGAAGTAATACGACGCCCCCACCCTCTACTGGAAGCAAGGGTAAAATTACAAAAACACCAGGCGGTTCAAGCGGATCAGATGTGAAGCCGAAATCATCTATTAAAACTCCGCCAAGGAATACATCTCCCCCGAAAACGAGGGTCGGTGGTTCAGGAAAGATTACGAAGAGAAGATAGTGTAGAGACCGAAAAGTGTAAATTACTTTTTGGTCTTTTTTTGTTATGGGAATTAATTCCTTATAACTGGTACAATTGAAGTATAAGGAGGGGATAGTATGACTACGTATAAAAGATTTAGTGTAATTATGTTCCTTGTATTATTCCTCAGCTTGTTTATTAGCACGACAATGAAATTTCATTTTGTAGTAGGTATTCTATGGATACTGTGTACATGCACTTTATTTTTGTATATCCCGCTGCGTTTTCAACATGAAGTGACGGCTTTTCAAAAGTATGTAGCGTGGATTAAACGTGGGAGTCGGTGGGGCGAGTAAAAATATATCTACGTACTGAAAAAAACTGACAACTATAGCAATTTAATAATAAGAAGAGGGTGTGCCAAATTGTTGGCCCACCCTCTTTTTCATAATGATTAATGAATATCACGTTTCTTGAAATTACCGCCTTTTACTTCTGCTACGTCATAAACTGTAATAAAGGCGTGTGGATCGATTTCATTAATAAGTTCTTTCATTTTACTTTCTTCTAAACGGTTAATTACACAAGAAATTTCTTTGAATTTCTCTCTTGAATAACCACCGTATACTTCGTTATATGTTGCACTTCGGCCTAAACGATCGCGAATTGTTTCTACCATTAATTCAGGCTCTTTTGTGATAATTTTAAATGCTTTTGAACCACTTAAACCAACTTCAACGATATGAATCACTTTCGAAGCGATAAAGTAAGCAATTGCCGAAAGGATAGCTCCTTGAAGGCCGAATACCGTTGATACGAAAATAAATACGAACATGTTTAAGAATAAAATAAGGTCACTCGTTCCAAATGGTAACTTACGAGAAAGCAATACAGCTAGCATATCGATTCCATCTAATGCCCCACCGTTACGTAATGCTAGTCCCATACCAAAACCGATAATAATACCACCAACAACTGTAACTAATAATGTATCGCCTTCGATAATAGCTGGTATTCCGTGCATGACAACGGTACCTATTGCTAATGAAGCGATTCCAATAATAGAATAAATTGCAAAGCTTTTACCGATTTGCTTATATCCTAACCAAACGAAAGGAATGTTAATAACTGCGATTAGAGCTCCTAATGGCAATCCAAATAATCTTGAACTAACGATACTTAAACCAGTCACACCACCGTCTGATACGTTATTTGGAATTAATACTGCTTCTAATCCGTACGCTGTGATAAATGCCCCAATAATAATCATCAAAGCTTTCGAAGCAATTTTTAGCTTATTGGGCTTGTTTTTGATAATTTTCTCCATATAATTTCCTCGTTTCAAACTAGTTTCTTGTTTGTTACATAATTCACACCTAAATTTTATTTTAACATTTAATTTGAAAAAATTCTCCTTTAATGGATGTATGCAGGGAATATTATGACCATATTATTATTTTAAATACAACTGTAGAAGATTAGAGAGTGGTCATAATTTTAATATGAAAAAGTAGAATGAATAGTATGGATATATACATTTGGGGCACTAACCTTAGGGAGGGGGTTATGTGGGATACTGTACGAAATGTGGAAATGAAACGAACGAGGGCAACAAGTTTTGCGGGCAGTGCGGGGAGAGTCTTAGCTATAAAACGGTAGGGGGAAGTTTTCCGAATAGCAGTTCTAATAGTAGTATAGAAATTTTTTCTTTAGTCGGTTTCATCACTGGATTAATATCTTGGTTTATAAACTTATGGGGGCTTATTGGTAGTGTAGCTATCGTATTTTCTATATTGGGTTTAAACAAAAAAGTGACGGGTACGAGTAAAACATTTGCTATTGTTGGAGTGATTTCTGGAATAATTAATGTGTTGTATGCTGTTACGTTATTTATTTAAATTTGATGAACAAAAAGGTATAAAAAAGTCCCCTGTGCATAAAGCATTCAGAGGAATTTTTATTTGATAGCTATTAAGAAACAATAAAACTAATTACTGTTAGGAATAAAGCGAAGCCTAAAATAGTTCCACATATTTTCATATGGCGCTTACGTCCCATAACAACAATTGCGACATATTCACGAATCATTGCGTTAGGCCAGTAATAAAATGCAGTTTTTGATCCGATTCCTTGGCTATTAAGGCCAGCTTGTCTTGCATATATACCAGCGCGGAAAAGATGGAAATTATTCGTTGTAAAAATACTTCTATACTTACCTTCTGTTTTTAAAGAATCCATAATTTCTTTAGAGAACAACATATTTTGATATGTGTTTACAGAGCGATTTTCTTGCACTGTATGTTCAAGAGGAATTCCTTTTTCAACAGCATAATTTTGCATCGCTTCCGCTTCTGGAAGGCCTTCATCTGGACCTTGACCACCAGAGAAAATAATTGTTGGTGGTGTATTCACAGCTGCTTGTTTCCAATAAAAGTCGATAGCTTTATTAATACGACTTGCAAGTAAAGGTGGTACTTTATCATTAATTAAGCCGCTACCGAGAACGATGATGAAATCTTGATTACGTCTTGGTCTGTTGAATTGATATAAAAAATATGCGCTTAAGAAGTTAGATAAATGCACAAAGAAATACATAGTTATAAGAGAGATAGCAGCAAAGATAAATTGAAAATGCTCTGAGAATAAATTTGCTGGATTTATGATAGGGAGCATTATAAAGAATAAAATCCCTAAAGCAGCAATTAAAGTTAAAGAGTTTGTGAAGCGTCTTCCTTCACGTTGCATTAAAATTTTTGCATTAAGAAAGAGTCCGAACATTAAAGCGACTATAGCAAAAGGAATCATTACAAGTAGTGCTAACATGGGGATGATAACGATAAAATGTAAATCGTTATTACCAGACTCAAATGAGGCTATAGCGCAAAATAATAGAAATGAACAGATAAAGGCATTAAATAAAAAGCCGTTTATTATTTTCCGCGGATCTTTTAAATACGAGATAAGAAAAATAATAAACAATATAAGAGGAATAATTCCAAAATACAGCATAAATATAGTACACCTCAACTTGTATAAGAATTTGACATACCTTTTATATTACATGATTATATAAGTAAAAATGAAAGAAAAAGGATTTTGAATTTTCTCAATAAAATATATGGATACATATGTTACAATATATTCAAAGCGATATATTAAAAGTAAAATGGTTGAAGAGGCACTCAGTAGAGTGCTTTTTCTTTTTGTATGTAATTGTGCATATTATATTTTTTTTCAAATGAAGAGGATTACAATATAAGTTGTAGACAGACTTTATAAAGCAGAATTTAATACAAACATTTCCCTCTACTTTTTGTATCTAACAATCGTATAACAATAAATAATTCTGTTTTATAGTGTCTGTTTTTGAAAGGTGGCTTCTTTGAAGGCACTTTTTTTTTATTAGTATAGATAGTTTTCACTGTTAGCATAGTGTAAACTATCTATACTAAACATTAGCAATCTTCCGTATAAATATTATCAATTTACTATATATTCCAGTGGTGTTAACCTACATATGAAAGGCTTTCTTTTTCAAAATATTACCCCTAATAAAATTTTGAAGAAGTCAACTGTCTCCAAACTTGTCTTTATGCTTAAGGAAAAAGCACTCAATTTGAGTGCTTTTTCTTATTAAAACATGCTATTTTTCTAGGCGATTTTCATAAAATAAAAGTAAAGAAATGAAAGTGGGTGACAAAATGCCAGCAGTTGTGGAAGGTGTTATTATTGAAAACTGCAATGGAACAATTAATGTAGGTGATAAATATAACGTACAGCCGATTGAAAAGACGAAAGCTTACAATGGATCGGGATCATCAAATACAGGAATGAAAGTACAAACGTTTAGCGGAATTAGTACAGCTGATGTATGGGATAATGATGTGAATGATCAGGGGATACAGTTTACTTTATAGCACAATATGTAAAATTGCATAAAATGATGAAGTTGCCCTATGATACAATCTAGCTGTGAGCTGTTAATGATTCTTCTGTATTATAGTTGTTAGATTAGAAATATAACATCTTATTAAAAATCATACGTATAAAAAAGACACTTCAACCGAAGTGTCTTTTTTTATTTTAGTGATACCCTTTAGCAGAGTCTTTATGAATTTTATTTTTAAAGATACTGTAGCTCCAAAGCTGATATCCAATAACGATTGGTACCATGACCATTGCAACGAAGAACATAATCTTTAAGTTTAATTGACTACCAGCTGCGTTGTATAACGTTGTACTGTATGCATCGTTAATACGAGATGGTAACATTCTTGGGAACATACCTGCAAAGCCAGTTGTCATAAACATTGCGATTGTTAGGCAAACGAATGTGAATGCAAGGCCAATTTTATGTTTGTACACCATAATAAGTGCGAGTACACTCATTAACATTGCAAGTACTGGAAGAATGAATAGTACCGGATATTCCGTAAAGTTTTGGAACAAGTTTGTCCGATTAGCAGTTGCTACATAGAAGATAGCTAAAATAATAGCTGCTGCCATTGAAAACGGTCTCGCGATTTTATAAGCACGGTCGGATACTTCACCAGTCGTTTTAATCATGACCCAAAGGGCACCGGATACGACAAATATAGCAGTGAAGAACAATCCTCCTAAAATACCGTAATGGTTTAATAAGCTAAGTAAATTTCCTTCATAACCATTTTTTCCGATTTGTAGTCCGTAATAAAGATTAGCGAACGTAACACCGAATAGGAAAGCAATTAAAAAACTCCCAATTGCAAATGCCCATTTACAAGTTTTTTGCCAAATCGGTGAATCATCTTTATGCATGAATTCCAGCCCAGCGGCACGAGCAAATAGTGCAAGTAATACTAAGAATAACGGTGTATAGAGATAACTAAACATATTTGCATATGTGACTGGGAAGGCAGCAAATGTTGCGCCACCAGCTGTAATTAACCATACTTCATTACCGCCCCAGAATGGACCAATTGCTTCTTGTAATTGATTTCGTTCTTGTCGATCTTTCGTAACGAAAGGGAAAATCATTCCGTTACCAAGTGCATACCCATCAAGAATGAAGTAAACTGTCCAAATCACGCCCCATAAACCAAACCAGATGATTGCAAGCATATCATGAGACATGAGCCACACCTCCCTCAGTAGCAGGTTCTTCTAATGCTGCAGGTCCTTTTTTCGCGAACTTCAGCATTAAGTATACGTCTGCAATTAAAAGTAAAGTGTAGAACAAAATTAAACTAATTAATGAGAACCAAATTTGTGGAACTGATATAGGCGATACAGATTCTGCTGTACGCATTAGTTTATATACTGTCCATGGTTGACGACCTACTTCAGCGACAATCCATCCTGCGTTAATCGCGATATAAGGAAGTAAGACAGACCATATTGTAATTTTTAAATAACGTTTTGAGTTTTCTAGTTTTCCTTTTCGGTTTAAATAGAAGCCGTACCAAGTTAATGCCATAAAGAACATACCAAGTGCAACCATTAAGCGGAAGCTATAATACACGAGGTTAACATTTGGACGTTCATCTTTCGGAATATCTTTTAAACCAACAATTTCGCCATCAAATGAGTTTGTATAGAAGAAGCTTCCGAGTTTTGGAATCGTAAGGAATTCAAAGTTCTTCTCATTTTTTACATCAGGAATTTGAACAATTGAGAAGCCTTGTCCTTTTCCAGTTTCCCAAACTGCTTCCATCGCAGCTCCTTTTGCTGGTTGATATTTAGCTGCTGATACACCAGATTGATGTCCCATAAACGGTGTAATTGTTGCGGCGAATAAACCTAGCATTAAACCAAACTTAAATGATTTTTTGAAGAATTCCACTTCGTTTTTACGTAATAAGTGATAGGCACTAATTGCCATAACGAAGAAAGCACCTACGATATAACAACCAATGACAGTATGGAAGAACATATTCCAAGCATATGGATTTGTAACGAGTGCCCAGAAGTCATTTAATTCAGCGCGGCCGTTACGTACTACGTAGCCAACAGGGTTTTGCATAAAGCCGTTTGCTGTAATAATCCAAAGTGCGGAAATATTTGTTCCAAGTGCAACCATCCACATACAGAAGGCACGGAACTTTGGTGAAATTTTGTCTTTACCGAATAACCATATTCCCATGAAAGTAGATTCTAAGAAGAAGGCAACAAGTGCTTCAATTGCGAGAGGTGATCCGAAAATATCTCCCATATATTTGGAGTACTCAGACCAGTTTGTTCCAAATTGGAATTCCATCGTAATCCCGGTTATAATCCCCATTACGAAGTTAATTGTAAATAATTTACCCCAGAAATTTGCCATTTTACGGTATGTTGGATTCAATGTGCGGGCGTATTGAGTTTCCATACATGCTACTAAAATGACAAGTCCGATTGTCAAAGGTACAAATAAAAAGTGATAAAAAATAGTAATTGCAAATTGAAAACGACTCAGTAACAGAACGTCGGACATAATGAATATTCACTCCTTTTTTACATTATCTACAATCAGTTTATAGTGAAAATACGTTTGAAATAGAGGGGACTTGTTACAAAGGTGTGTGTATATTTTGAAAGAATTATGTCGATTATCTGAAAATATCCTATTTTTACTATAAAGCGATATCCTTTTTGAGTTTTTCATATTTTGGTACACTATATAAGTAATGTAAATGAGAGAAAAGAGGGTTTTTTACTATGAAGTCATTAGAAGAGATTTTACAATACAATGAAAAATTTGTTGAAGAGAAAAGATACGAAGAGTATGAAACGGGAAAATTCCCGAATAAAAAAATGGTAATTATCTCTTGTATGGATACTCGTCTTGTTGAATTATTACCAAAAGCAATGAATATGCGTAACGGTGATGTGAAAATTATTAAAGTAGCAGGAGCTGTTATCTCACATCCATTCGGAAGTATTATGCGTAGTATTTTAGTTGCTGTATATGAACTTGGTGCTGATGAAGTTTGTGTAGTTGGTCACCACGATTGCGGTATGGCAAAAATTCAGGCAAGCAGTACAATTGAGAAGATGAAAGAGCGCGGTATAACAAATGAGAAATTAGATACACTCCGTTATTCTGGAATCGATTTAGAAAGATTCTTACAAGGGTTCTCTAGTGTAGAAGAAAGTGTAGAACATAGTGTATCAATACTTCGCAACCATCCATTACTTCCAGAAGAAGTACCTGTTCACGGTCTTGTTATAGATCCTGATACAGGAAAATTAGATTTAGTTGTGAATGGTTACGACAATTAAGAATTTACTTTGTCATCCTTTTTATCTGGGACAGGATCAAATCCTCCCGGGTGGAAAGGGTGACATTTTAATATACGCTTACAAGTAAGCCAAAAACCTTTGAGTGCACCATGTTTTTGAAACGCCTCTAATCCGTAATGAGAACAAGTTGGATAAAAGCGGCATGTTGGTGGTGTCATCGGAGAAATGAACTTTTGATAAAAGCGTATAATCCCAATAAAAATCTGTTTCATAATGGTCTCCTTTTCAGCATACTCTTAAAGTATTATAGCACGACTGTACATAATACTTTACTAATGTGAATTTCCGTTATATCATATTGGATATAACGGAATTAAATTAAAAGCGGGAGAGATGTTGTATGCCATCAGTAGAAAGCTTTGAATTAGATCATACGATTGTAAAGGCACCTTATGTAAGACATTGCGGAGTTCACAATGTAGGTAGTGACGGTATTGTAAATAAATTTGATATTCGTTTCTGCCAACCGAATAAACAAGCAATGAAACCAGATGTTATTCATACGTTAGAGCATTTATTAGCATTTAATTTACGTAAATATATTGATCGTTATCCGCATTTTGATATTATCGATATTTCACCGATGGGCTGCCAAACAGGATATTATCTTGTAGTGAGCGGAACACCGACAGTTCGAGAAATCATTGATTTATTAGAACTAACATTAAAAGATGCGGTTCAAATTACAGAAATTCCGGCTGCAAATGAAACGCAATGTGGTCAAGCGAAGCTTCATGACTTAGAAGGAGCACAACGCTTAATGAACTTCTGGCTAAGCCAAGATAAAGATGAACTTGAGAAAGTGTTTGGATAAAGAAAAACTGCCTGTTAAAGGGCAGTTTTTTATTTGTAAAACAGGAGTTTTTTGTGTGAATGGAGTATTGACTTTAACGTATACGTCAAAGTTTATAGTGAAGATAAATAAGGCGTGAGGAGGAAACGATGGATAAGTATAGCATTGGTGAAATTTCAAAAGAAACGAATGTAACGACGAGAACACTTAGATATTATGAGGAAATTGGATTATTAAAACCGTCGTACGTTGCTGAGTCAGGATATCGTTACTATTCAAAAGATGATGTAATTACATTGCAACAAATAACAACGTTTAAAAAGCTTGGTTTTAAGCTTTCGGAAATAAAAAAAGTGTTAAAAGAGGAAAAGGGGAATTCAGAAGAAAGATGGAAAAGTGCAATTCAAAATGAAATTCAAACAATACAAGCGGAAGTAAAAAGATTAAAGGACTTAGAAAAACTATTATATACAGCATTTCATTCCATTGAATTAACAGGAGAGCTTAAAACAGAAGATTTAATGTTATTCATAAAATCAGTACAGGGAATTGAGCAGAGAGAAAATTTCCGACAAAAATATTTTACGGAGGAAGAACAGAAGGTTATAGAGGATTTACCAACACTTGAAGAAAACGATGAAAGAACAAAAGAATGGTTACAAGTATTAAGAGAAATTCGTCAGCGTATAAATGAACCAGTAGATTCACCGGAAATTCAAATGTTAGCGGAAAGGGTAGTGGCTTTTTCAATGCACGTATTTCATGAAGATGAACAATTAATAAATAAGTATTGGGATTTAATTAAACCTGAAGAGGGAGAGATTGCAAGAGTATACGGACTTGATTTAGAAACGATGAATTATATAGAAAAGATGATAGATTGTTATTTAAAAAAGGAGGAGGGTAAATGACTGGCGCGGGAAAAGAGAAGCTATATGGAATTAAGCATGCGCGGATGGAGAGGCAATATTTTTATAAGCATCTGGGGATTTTCATTTTTGCACAGATTCTATTTATTTTTATAGTAGGGCTTGTACCAGCTCAAGAGTTGCCAAGCGGTTCCTATTTCCTTCATATGAAAGAGTGGATTTTAAATAAACAAATTGGATTTTATAAAAATGAAACGATTAATACGATTACAAGTGTCTGGACATCAGTGCTTATTATTCATTTTATATGGGCGATGTCTTACATTCTTTTTCCGAAAAAGAAGCGTAATTCTTCGAAACAAGAAACAAGAGAAGAGATAAAAGAAGAAGTGAAAAAGAAAAAGGAGATTAGCATAAATAGGGCGTGGATGTATTTAGTATTTGGGGGCTTAATTGAAATATATTGGGCGACAGGATTAAAAACAAATTCAATGAGTATTTTGACACTCATTGCAATTTTAGTGAGCTTTCAACTACTAATTGAAGCAACTAAAAAAATTCCAATTGGTACGGCATATGCAGTATTTACTGGAATTGGTACAGTTGGAACGATATTGGTAGATATTTTATATTTCAAAGAACCATTTTCGCTCATCAAAATTTTCCTCGTTTGCTTATTGGCACTATTTATTATCGGATTGAAATTTAGTGGGAATAAGGAAGAGGTGAAATAAAGTGGCATGGATCTATTTAATTATAGCTGGGCTCTTTGAAATTGTCGGTGTAATTGGGATAAAGAAAGTAGCAAAAAATAATAGTTGGACGAATAATATTATTTTAATAGGTGGTTTTATTATTAGTTTTCAATTTTTAACGATGGCGCTTCAAGAAATTCAGTTATCGATCGCATATGCAGTTTGGACTGGAATCGGAACGCTCGGGGCAGCAGTTGTCGGTATTTTATTTTTTCAAGAACCTAAAAACGCTTTTCGAATTATTTGTATTGTTGGGATTATGGGGACGATTATTGGATTGAAAGTAGTGAGTTAAAGAAGAGCACACAAGCTCTTCTTTTTTATGGAAGTATGTCAGAAATCCCAACGAAGAAAGTGATTATCCCAACTATAAAACAAAAGATAGCTTTCGATTTTTGCTTTTGTTGTATTTCAGCAACTCCCGAAAGAATAAATGTGATGCTTAAAAGGATAAATACATAAGAGAAAAGAATAGAAATTCGTGTAAAAAGACTAAAAAAAGCAAGAATAAAAGCAATAGCAGATAGTAAGATTCGAAGGTTTGTTAGCATAGTATCCTCCAATTTATTAACTGTTTAAAAAATCCAAATTAGTGAGAGGTAATGGTCAGTAGGTGATTGGAAATTACATGTTATCTTTAGTGAAAGTAGTTCGATATTACAATGAAGAGCATAAGACTAGAAACGAAAAAATGCGAGATACCCATTGATTTTCTTCCGGATTTCAGTTCATTAATTCCTAGAAGAATAAAGAAACAACTGAGAGCAAATTGCATGTATGGGAGAAGTGTGAAGTTGTCGGTAGCAAGAGAATAAGTGCAAAGAGAGAGTGTGAGAAGCATGAAAAAATAGCGTAATCCAGTTAGCATTGTATACCTCCTTTAAAGGGACTATTTATCGAAATATTTCTGAGAAGCCAAGAAATAAAGCACCAGCTCCTGCTAACAGAGCAAGTATACTACCACCTTTTTGCTGCTTTAAGATTTCCTCTATACTAATAACGAAAGCCATCATCCCTAAAAAGATGAACATATAAGGCATAATTTCTCTATTACTAGTAAAGAAACTATAGATTGCTATACATAAAGCAATAAGTGATAAAGTAATCCGTACTCCTTTTAGCATGCATGTACCTCCTTTTATTTTATATAGCTAATGATGAGAACAATCCAAATGAAAGCACCGGAAATAATACAAATAAGCCCAGTTGCTGCCTCCTTTTTCTTTATTTGTTCAAATGCGATGAGAAACATTAAAGCCCCTAATAGAAATTGTGAAAGAGGTAGAAAATTATTTTGACCTGTATATAATCCAATTGCCGACATAACGAACACAGTGAGTGCGATTGTGATGCGGAGTATACGAAGCATATTAGGAATTCTCCTTATTCTTTTTTGTATAAGGATTATCTTCTAGTTTATCGACGTAATGTTTATAAGCATAGCCTTTATTAATTGTCATGATGGAGAGTACGAGGATGATTAGGACGATGATAATACCGATAATTAATATTTTGAACATAAAACCCCTCCTTTTCTTTATTTTACATAATTTTGTAATTGATGAAAACAATAGAAAATAAAAGGATGAAAGAAGGGTGTTACATGGAAACGAAAAAAACATATTATATATCAATAGGAAATGGTCAAATTTCACAAGTGAAGACGGCGGATACGTATAATTTTGAAATTTATGCAAATGATGAGGAAATTACGGAATTAAGAGAGCACTTCGATCAAGCATATGTAGAAGATTTAGGTTCATTTGTACGCTCCCACGTTCCATTTGTTGAGTATCATCACGATTCAAATAATGACCGATATGATGAACAACTACAAAAAGCATATAAAATGATTTACGATTTAGGAAATCATGAGACGAAAGAATTAGTCGCGCAAATGGGAATAATCAATGGATTGTAATTGGATAATATTATGCAGAAAAGCGAGAATATGCTACAATTTGTGGTAGGAAAAACTTGTAACCATCAATAGGGGAGTAATGGCATGTACAAATTTAAAGATTATTACCACAACACTGTACAATTATCGTTTGAACGTTATCCATTTTCTCCTGAGCCAAAGCATGTTTGGGTTGTATGCCGGTACGGGGATCAATGGTTATTAACACATCATTTACGTCGTGGTCTTGAATTTCCAGGTGGTAAAGTAGAACTAGGGGAAACACCGGAAGAAGCGGCAGTTCGAGAGGTTCATGAAGAAACTGGCGGCATAGTTTCTGATTTAACTTACTTAGGACAATATAAAGTATCTGGAAAAGACAAAATAATCATTAAAAACATTTATTTTGCAACAATTAGTGCGGTAGAAGAACATACGCATTACGAAGAAACGAAAGGGTCTGTTTTATTAAAAGACATTCCTGACAACATTAAAACGAACAGAAAATTTAGCTTTATAATGCGCGATGACGTATTAGCGCGTACGATGAAACATATAGAAGAAATCGGCTGTTTTACGAAGTAAAGTAGCCGGTTTCTTTTTTTGTATGTAATAATAAATGTAAATATATCTTTATGTTATTTTTGGGTATATTATACAATTTTGCGAAGATATACTTACATTTTAGGAGGGGGAAGATGGATAAAAGAAAAGAAACGACTGTTACTGTTTCGATGGTTAAATTAAACTTTTCTTTATTTTTTATAATAATTGCTTTGTCGTTTGGAATAGGTTATTTGCATATATTTCTTTCAGGTGGGGTCCAAGTTGAAGTTACATTATTAACGATGTTTCTGTTTATTATTGCAATGATTGTTCTCGTCTGTATTCATGAAGCGATACATTTAATAGGATTTCGCTATATCGGAGGTATTCCGTGGAGTGAACTAAAATGGGGCGTTAATTGGAAATTAGGTGTTGCATATGCTCATTCTAAACAGGCGGTTACAGTAAAGCAAATGAAGAAAGTGTTAATGCTTCCGTTTTTACCAACTGGAATTTTGCCAATTGTATTGGGATTAGCTATGAATCTGGAGCCACTCTCATTTTTAGGAATTCTACTAACAGCAGGTTGTATCGGTGACATTGCCTTATATCAAAAAGTTTCAAAGTTTCCAGATGATGCGCTAGTAAAAGATCATCCGAGTAAACCACAGTTTACAGTATATGAATAAAGAAAGAGGAGGCGTTTTTGAGCAACGGCCTCCTCTTATTATGGTCACTTTTTGTTGGTAAATCGCTGATATAATTTATTTGCTATTATTGTATTTTTATCTCTACCTCTAAAAATGAAAGAACCTCTAATAAATCATCTACGATACGTGAATGCTTAAAATCACCCCAAAATGAATCTTTTTTCCAAACACCAAGAATCCCTACTTGTTCAGAACCAAGCACATCGTTTTCTGGATGATCTCCAACATAAAGACATTCTTCTGCCTTAACATCTAGTCTTTGCAAAGCACGTTCGAAAATTTCAGGGTGAGGTTTTTTAATTCCTTCAGTTTCTGAAACGAGAATGGTGTTTGTATACGTATGTATATGTAGTGCTCGAAGGTTGCTCATCTGAAATTCAGTAAAACCATTTGTGATAATACCAATTTTAATGTTTCGCTGTTTTAACTGTTGAAGTAGTTCATGCGTGTTTTTGAAAGAAATACAATGATGTTGGAAGTTTGTAATATAGTCGTGTAGCAGTTGCTCTTGCGTTAAAGTAGTAATGTTGTATTCGGAAAGGAGAGTAGCATACACTTTACCCTTCCACGTATAGCCATTATTATCAAGTTCAAGAAATCGAGAACAATACTCGGATTTTTCTATGCCCATCAAATGTGAGGCGAAGCGATTATATTGGTCACAAATAAATTGTTCTAAAGATTGGCGCCGATCTAATAGTGTGCCATCTAAGTCGAATAAGATTGCACGAATCATGGGAAACCTCCTTGCAGTTTTTATAATTAATTATCGCATAATCACAAAAAAATGATTATGATATTTTGTAGAATGGAATAATGGGGGATTGTATGAAGAAACTGTATGGCAAGTTAATGTGTTGTATGATAGCAAGCAGTTTAGTTGCAGGATGCGATAGTGCTATTGAGGTTACGAAAGAAAAAGAAATTTGTAAAACAGAAGAAGAGTGCACGCAAATAGGAGATAAAACATTACAAAAAGTATATAAAAAGATAGAGGGACTTTCAGAACTTGAAAAAGTAGAGGATTATGACATAGAAGAGTATGAAAGTATGAATATGAAAGAGGCGGAACAGAAAAAAGAAGAGGATGACAATTATTTCTTTTTAGCTTCTTATTATATCGATGATGATGAAATTGTAGATCCTTATTTTGAGAAATTGGATCGTAAGAGATTGAATAAAGCTTTTGCAGATGACGAAGTAGCAAAAGATGATTTGTTAAGCCAGCGGCAAGATAGAGAGTATCATGAAACTTTATGGGACATGTATCGCACTCTCATTCCAGTGAAATATCGTGAGAATATAACAGGGTTTGATCTAATAACGGATGGTTATGATGGCGTTGTTGCTCATGTCATGCCAAGTATGGATGACCCGAGAGATTGGTTGCTTAGTTTAGATGTGCTCGATTCTGGGGTGAATATAGATGAAGTGATGAAAACATTAATTCATGAAACGGCTCACGTATTAACGATTGGGCATAAACAAGTACCAGTGGATAGGAAATATTTAGAGGCGTTTGATGAAGAGAAAGACATTTCATCATATCGAAATAAATGTAAAACGGTGTTCTTGAAAAATGGATGTGCGAGAAAAACTTCGTATATTAACCAATTTTATAATGAATTTTGGAAACCAATTGAACAAGAGTGGACAGAAAAGCAAGTAGAAGAAAGTGAAGAGGCACAAATTAAATTTTATAAAGAAAAGCATGATGAGTTTGTATCGCTGTATGGAACAACAAATGTAACGGAAGATATCGCAGATACATTTACAGCGTTCATTTTACAAGATTCAAAAAAAGTGAAAGAAGGAACAGAGTTAAAATATAAGAAAATTGCTTTCTTCCATCAGTTCCCTGAGCTTGTAAAAATGAGAGCGGAAGTGCTGTCAGGATTATATGATGTTTCGAAAACGATAGAACAACAAAGTGGAGACTAATGTGAGTTATGCGTTCGATATAGTTTCGTTAAAGTAAAGCGTGAAGAATTTTTAATTCTTTACGTTTTTTCATGTTGATAAAATTGAAAATTCTGTATTTTTATCGAAAAGAAGAAGGAACTGGCGGTATAAAATAGAATTAGTATAAAAATGTCACAATTTAGACACAATTATAATGCGCGTGTTGTAGGGACTATAAGTTTACTCTCGAGGAGGTAATGAAACGTATGAAAACGATTCTTGCTGTTGCTGGTCTCATTTGGGTAATGTCTCACGGTTTTCCGATTTTTGAAGGGGAGCAAATTCGTAGTGCTTTGAATGAAAAGTTTAATGATTATCATGTGATAGATCGAAAAGATAATGTCGTTACAGTACGTGTGAAAGACTGTTTTCATACAGTTACGGTTGCGGATGGAAACATTACAAATGAAACGAAAATGTGTGATAAAAGGTAAAAGAAAGAAGCTGACTATAGCGCACTGTTTTGAGTCAGCTTCTTTTTCTTTTTCCAATTAGAATTTTTTCAAATGCCTCGACAAATACATACATAAGAGTTGCAAGAACACATGTGAGTAGTACGCTAAGTAAGACGAGTGTGAAGTTAAAGACTTGGAATCCGTAGCTAATTAAGTAGCCAAGTCCTTGTTTGGAAACGAGAAGTTCTCCGAAAATAACACCGACCCAGGATAAACCAACGTTTACTTTTAACGTTGAGATAATTGCTGGAAAGGATGCAGGGAGAACGACTTGCTTATAACATTGCCATTTATTTGCGCCAAATGTGTCCATCACTTTTATATAGTTAGAATCGACTTCTTGAAACGCACTGTAAATAACGAGAATGGTAATGATGATGGAAATGATTACTCCCATTGCGATAGAAGATGAAATGTTTGGACCGAAAATAACGATGATGATTGGACCGAGTGCAACTTTTGGCATTGCATTTAGGACGACGAGATAAGGATCAAGTACGCGGGCTAGAAGTGGCATCCACCAAAGAAACGTTGCAATAATAGCACCAAGTACTGTTCCGAGAATGAAGCCTACTCCCGTTTCCAGCAATGTCGTCCATATGTGGACCCAAAGTGAACCGTCGATCCATTTCGTTAAGAAGAGATCCCAAATACTTGAAGGAGAGCTAAAGAGTAAAGGATCAATCCATTCTCTTTTGCTAGATATTTCCCATAGTGCAAAGAAAAGAATAAGTAGTAAAAGTTGTAGAGAGCGAGCAATCCAAGCACGCCTACGTTCTTTCTTTCGAAACTGTTCATGTAGTTGTTTTATATTATCCAAGTCGTTCCAGCTCCTTCCATATATCTTGAAAGAGGGCTGGGAAATCGTAGTGATGGCGTGCTTCTAACGGTGATAAAGAACGGATACTTTCCGGGACGATAAAGGTTTTTGCGATTTTTCCAGGATTCGCTTGCAGTAAATAAATACGATCACTCATCGCGATCGCTTCTTCAATATCGTGAGTAACAAGTAGTGATGTTTTCTTATATTTATTTAGCAAGTTGAAAACGAGTTCTTCTAGTTTTAATTTCGTTTGATAATCGAGTGCGGAGAATGGTTCATCTAGTAATAAAATTTTTGGATCAGTCGCTAATGTTCGAACGAGAGCGGCACGTTGACGCATACCGCCGGATAGTTCACGAGGATATTGTCCTTCTACCCCATGTAGACCGACTTGTTTTAAAAGATTTAAAGTATGTTCTTTCATCTGTTCATCATAAATCTTTCGAATATGAAGTCCAAGCATAATATTTTCTTCAATCGTTTTCCAAGGGAATAAGTAATCTTGTTGCAACATATATCCCATAGATGAAGTTTTCGTTGTAATCGGTTCACCATCTAAAAAGACGATACCGTCAATTGGATCAAGTAGCCCAGCAATGATTGAGAGGAGTGTTGTTTTACCACAACCACTTGGACCGAGTATAGAAATAAATTCGCCTTCTTCCACTTGTAAGCTCATATCTTCGAGAATAAGTTTGGCATTCTCTTTTGCAAAAAAGCAGTGAGAAACGTTACGTATTTGTAAAAAACTCATACACTTCGCCTCTATTTCTTAATAACGCTTTCGGCAATTTTTGTATTGACGAGCGCTTCATGTGGAACTTCTTTTTGTAATTCGCCAGCGTCTTTCATAATAGTTTGGAGCTGTTTCCATTCTTCCGCATCTAGTAGTGGATTTGTCGCATAAGAATGCTGTTTTTTATACCGTTCAATTACTTGTATTGTTATGTCTTTTGAAGTGTCTTTAAATAGCGGAGAAACAGCATCAGCAATCTCTTCTGGGCTATGTGTATCAACCCATTGCTGTGCTTTATAGAGCGCACGTGTGAACTTTTCAGCAGCAGCTTTATCTTTCTTTAAGAAACTTTCTTTTGCCATGAACGTTGTATAAGGAACAGTACCAGATTCATTTCCGAATGAAGCGACGATATAACCTTTACCTTCTTTCTCAAGTATACTTGCAGTCGGTTCAAAGAGCTGCACAAACTCTCCAGTACCAGATGCAAAGGCATTTGCAATATTAGCAAACTCAATATTTTGAATTAAGTTTGTATCTTTATGAGGATCAATGCCATTTTTCTTTAAAACGTATTCCCCAACCATTTGCGGCATGCCGCCTTTACGCTGTCCTAAAAATGTAACACCTTTTACGTCATTCCAATTAAAAGAGTCTAGTTTTTTACGTGAAACTAAAAATGTCCCATCTGTTTGTGTAAGCTGTGCAAAGTTAATGATAGGGTCTTTCGCTCCTTGTTGATGAACGTAAATAGAAGTTTCAGAACCGACGAGAGCAATATCAATTCCGCCAGATAATAGGGCGGTCATCGTTTTATCGCCACCGGCTGTTGTTTGTAGGTCAATATCTAGTCCTTCATCTTTAAAAAATCCTTTTTCAATCCCGACATATAACGGGGCGTAGAAGAGAGAATGGGTAACTTCGCCGACACGAATGTTTTGAGTTTGTTCTTTCGTACCTTCTTTTTTATTACTACAAGCAGCAAAAGTAAAAACAGCTAGTAACATGATGCAAAAAATCGCGATTAATTTTTTCACTATATAACACCTCCTAGAAGTCACTCTACAAGCATGATATGTAGGTAAGTGCCTATATGTGAGTGTAGATAGCAGGAATTTTTTGGATGGTAAAGAAGTACAAATATAAGGGGTGATAAAATGGAGTACGAATACGATGATAGCGTACATTTACATCTTGATTATTTTGGGACAGAATGCGACATGGAATCGATTGCTTATAAGAGGAAGAATGAAGACGTATGGGATGTGTATTTTAATTTTGGAGTATACGGTATTCAGAAAGACGATGTAGAGTTAGGGAGGTTTATGGACGAATATGCTGGTCATTACGTTTTTTCTGTACATGCTCGCGATCTTAGCTGGGAATTTGGAAGTGCCCAGTTTGAAGAGTGGGTTTTGAAAAATCGGATAGTAGAAAAAACGCTACAAAAATAGGAGGAATTTTGTGATTGGATTTCTCATCTTATTATTTATTTTTGTGGCCGGATTTTTTATCATGCAAATGCTTATTTACCGATTTGCCAAGAAAAACATTCATAAATATATGAAAATAAAATGGTTTCATATGTGGCTACATATGAATATGAAAAAAGGTCCGAGATTAGATTTTTTTGATTTTGTAGTTATAGTACTCGTATGTATCGTATGGAAAATATGGCTGCTTCCTTTTATATAATACACATGCTAATCATTTTCTCTTTTATCATAAAATAACGAAAAGAACCTGTCTTGTGGCAGGTTCTTTTCGTTATAGTAATAGTTGTTAAAAACTTGTATTTATACGTAAAGTAGCACTTGTAAAAATGATTTTGGAATATGAATTTTTTCATGTATTCATATCATAAATCTTGTCTTTCTAAGTATAAGTTTTATTTTAATATAATAAAATGAATATATAAGACGAATTTTGACAAAAGAATATATATACTTTTGTTATGCTATGAAAGTTATTAATTTGTAATATATATAGGATGATTTTTTCATGTAAAAAAAAGTATTATTTTCTGTACTTATGGGCTTATATGTAATTGCTTTAAGTGCTTGTAAAAGGTGAGGAAGAAAAAGTAAAAGCAACAACAGATGAGCAAAAAATAGAAGAAGATAAAAAAGTGGCAGAGGAAGAAAAACGTAAGCAAGAAGAACAGCAAAAA
>NZ_JAKUFQ010000070.1:0-29728 GCF_022663475.1 Bacillus cereus group sp. BfR-BA-01382 | reverse complement strand
TTTTTCAGCATCATTATATTCCCAGTGAAATGCAAGTCTTGGCTCTATAATGTTTGTATTACCGTCTACATACACGAGTGTATCGAATATATGTTTTACCATATGGCATTCTGAACGCATTGTAGCGTATACAGGATCTAATGTGATATCTAAATTCATTTGTACTTGCAACCGGAGTACATCTCTTCTCCCTTCAGATGTCATTTCAATCTTATGACCAAATATTGAATCCACCCAGGAGTGATATTCTTCCTTTACTAATGGAAAATGTGAGCTATAGCGTTCCACAAATATGCTCCCGCTTTTCACATCCCCTTTTTTCGTTATTTCTTTTCCTCTATCTAAAATTAAAGATATCGGGTCCTTTTGAAATATTAACTTAGAACGATTTCCTCTGCCGCGACCTGGAAACCACTTGATCCAATTTAACTCATCTAATTTTTTTATAATTAATTTACTATTACGCTCTGTACAAAATAATGTTTCAGATATATTTTGCACTGTTACTTCCAATTGTTCTCCCTCTTTTTCCCCTTTTCCATAAGCACTCCATAGTTCAATGTATTGATCTAAAATAAACATCATAATCCCCCTAAAAGGTGAAAAATACTCCCTATTGTTTCTACACTTTTTCCAATTCTTCTTTCATCTTATCATTTCAATATAGAAAGGAGGAATTAATATTGAATTATCTCTTACTTCGTTACAATAAACCTATTTTTATTAGACTGTGTGGTGAATTATTAACCAGAACGACTGAATCTATGTTAGCTATCATTATGATTATTTACGTCAATAAAATGTTAAACGGCAATGTAATAATAACTATGCTGATTTTCGGATTACAGCCACTTTCAGACATTTTATTTACACTTATTGCTGGAGGAATTACTGATAAATATGGCCGGAAAAAGATTATGTTACTCGGCTTATTGCTACAAAGTGTTGCAATCGGTAGTTTCGTTTTCGCTCAATCCGTTTTTATATTTGCACTGTTATATGTCATTAATGGCATTGGCCGTTCCTTATATATTCCGGCTCAACGTGCACAAATTGCTGATTTAACAAAAAAAGAGCAGCAAGCAGAAATTTTTGCTCTCCTACAAACGATGGGAGCAATTGGATCCGTAGTCGGCCCTTTAATCGGTGCAAGTTTTTATAATACTCACCCAGAATATTTATTTATCGTGCAAAGTGTAACCCTTACGATATATGCCGTTGTTGTTTGGACCCAGCTCCCAGAAACCGTTCCACCAATAAGTATGTCAAAACAAACAGTTGAGGCAAGTTCACCAAAGCAATTTATTTTTAAACATTACGCCATATTCGGTCTTATGGTTTCTACACTTCCTATTAGCTTTTTTTATGCACAAACTGAGACGAATTATCGTATTTTTGCAGAACATGTATTTCTTAATCTCGTATTCATACTCGCATTTATTTCAACATGTAAAGCCATTTTGGAAATCATTCTACAAATCTTCCTCGTAAAATGGTCTGAACGATTTTCTATGGCGAAAATCATCCTTATTTCTTACGCCTGCTATACAATAGCTGCAGTTGGCTTTAGTTATTCAACGACGATATTGTCGTTATTCTTCACCTTACTCTTTTTAGTCATTGGAGAAAGTATTGCTCTAAACCATTTATTACGATTCGTTTCAGAAATTGCACCTCATGATAAACGTGGTTTATATTTTTCAATTTACGGTATACACTGGGATATATCTCGAACGTGTGGACCAGTTATTGGTGCAGTTTTATTAAGTAAGTTAAATGGAAGTATGCTGTTTTATATTTGCGCTAGTTTCTTATTAGTTGGAGGTATTGTACAAGCGTTATTTGTTCAAAATTTGGAACGAAAAAAAATCGCAAACCAGCCTACACATAATTTATAAGTTACTACTTTTTCAGTAGATCAACATTTCTTATTGGATGCATGCTAAAAAACAAAAGTGAAGTATTTCGCATATGAAATGAGACGTTCCTTGTTTACAACTAAAACACCTCACTTAAAGAGCGAGGTGTTTTTGAAATCACTTAATTTCTTATCCTGCCATTTTATTAATACTATCCTCTGGTGAAAACACGGAAATATGATCTACATTACCAGTCGATTTTGGAATGACAAATTTTAACTCATACTGGTTATTTACTTTGTATACATATATTTTGTCTCCACCATTCCCTTTAACTGAAGATGGTTTTCCTAACACTTTTTCAATTTCTTGTAATGTAATCGATTTTAGTTCTGCATGATATGAGCGTACATCAAAAACTTGTGACCCTTTATTAAATCCAAAAACAACATTTTTATTTGTAAAAGTTGCGTACATTCCGTTCCCTGCTTGTTCGGTTTTATTCGCTTTCCCCCATGCTTTTTCTATTTCTTCAATATCCCCTGTATGGGCTCCAAATGGTACATTAGGTACTTTTCCTTCTTTTGCTAATTCAAACAAATCTTTAATGTGGTTAATTGATTTTTGATTAAATGTTCTATTTTTCGAATCTGGCTCAGTTGATGGTTTTGTTGTTTTTTCATTACTTGGTTTTGTTTCAAGATTTTTCTGTTCTTCTGAAGAATTACTTTGTTTATTTTTATTATTTTCCAAAGTTGGATTTGTTTCGTTTTTTTCGTCTGTCTCTTTACATGCGGCTAGCGCAAACATACATGTAAACACCAAAAATAACATAACTATTTTTAAATATATTTTCATCATTTTTACCCCCTATTGCATCTTATTTATTTCGTTAACCAACCCATTACACTACTTTTCAAATTATGTTTGTTCCAAAAAGTCAGTACTTCACTCTCTCAAAAAGCTTGTACAAAATATATTACAAAAGCTGTTTCTAAAAAGTATCCAAGTCTGTTATATCCGAAGTAACTACCTCCTGATAAACGAAACCATTTTCATCTCCTTATTTAACCCTTCTCTTCTCAATGACAATATCCTCTATCTATCACTTAAAACATGTTGTCACAACAGCTCCTTCAAACAGAAAAAAAACCAGTAGGAAGTGATTACTCTTTTCCTACTGGTTGAAATGAAATTAAATGGTAAATCTTAGCTTCTTAAAAAGTGTAGCGATAGTGTTTTTTACAGTTTCAAAATTATAAACAAACGTGTTATCTCCACTTAATGATGAAATACATGTTAAACCTGCAGCTTTAATAAAAGCTTTTACATCTACAAGCATAGAATTAGCCTCCATGAATTTAATTACAATCATTATAACAGGTGTTTTACGATGCTAACATGAAAGTAATAAATAAATTTCTATTATGAATTTATCCTGCTATTTGCCGGGCAGTAAAATCTCCACCTCAAAATTCAGCAGAAGCAAAGAAGTTAGATGGGCAGGGCTGCCCGTAAAAGCCTTATTGGTTCAACTAATAATACACCAATTCAATGTCATATAAAAAAGCTGCCCCAAAAGGACAGCTTCAAATATGTATATTATACTTCGATTGATTTACCATCTTCAACAATATGATAAAGTAAGTGCGCTAAATGATGAATTGGACCGTATTCTTCCTCTTCCTCATCTGTTTCGCCTTGGAATTCAAGATCGTTTAAGTATAGCGCTAAAAATTGATAATATAGTTTTAAATCAAATCCGTAGCACGCAGTTGGTTCTTCATGATCCCCTTCATATTGTAACATTAAGTATTGATCATTTCCTTCTGCATCTTCTGCATCAAAGAATACGAAGAAGCCAACGTTTGTATCTAAATCAAATAAATGACGAGTACCTTTTTCAGTTGCTTTATTGAAGTCCTCTTCACTTAATTTATGTACTGTTGTCGCTTTTGCATTATCTTCTTGATGGAAATTTACTGTAAATGATTTCAATGCTGACACCTCCTGATTGTATAATACTAGCATAACATATAAAAAGGACTGCTTACAAATGTAAACAGTCCTGCTACATTCATTTCCGCATTGCTCGTAGTAAAAAACTCACAATGAAAATCAAAATAACCGCACCAATTAAAGCAGGAATGATTGCAAATCCGCCTATTACAGGACCGAAACTACCAAGTAATTTCGTACCAATCCAAGAACCGATAATACCAGCAATAATATTACCAATTACACCACCTGGTACATCCCTTCCAGTAATTAAGCTTGCAAACCATCCTAATAAACCACCAACGATTAAAGACCAAATCATATAATAACCTCCTTTATATTTAACCAATCAAAATATAATTAGAAACAATTGCTTACCATTAGTTATGTGACATTTTTCATAAGTTATTCATGCTGCTCAACTATAAGACTTTTGAGAATAATACAGACTGATAAACCATTTTTCGGACTAACGATTTATCCGACTTATTATTAACACATTAAGGACAATCTGGCTTCAATATTGTTCGCATAAACTCTTCTTTAAAAGCAGGATAGTTAAAACCAACAGCAATTCTTTGAATCGGCCGACCATCAAACCTTGTTGGTTCAGCTATTTTTCTAAAGTCAGCTACACTTTGGCCCCTAGTCACATCATTTGTCGTACTAATCCACACTGCCGATTTTTTATATTCAAAAATACTATCATTTATAAACGAGACAAACGGTAGTAAATCGTGTATAGGGCTTCCACCAATACCCGGATATTCTTTTTTATAGAAGTTCTCATAATAAAAATCAATCATTGGTTTAATGAGTTTCGCCTGTCCAGTTCCTTGTTTATCTATTATATTGGCCATTTCAGGCGTAATAAGCGCGCCCTGTGTTACATTTAACGGGTATATACTAGCGTTTTTCGCATATTTCATAACAATATTTGCTGCAATTGGATCACCATAAAAATTCGCTTCAGATACTGGTGTAACATTACCTGGAAATAGGAAAGCACCGCCCATTATATAATACGAACAAATACGATCCATTATATTGGGATACAATAAAAATAACGTAGCAAGCGTCGTTAGTCTTCCTGTCGCCACAATTATAATATCTTCTGGACAAGGTTCGATTAATTTGATTAATTCACAAAAATTTTCTCGTTTACAAATTCTCATCTCAGGTGGATTAATAGGACCTAAACCGTGATCCCCATGGATTTCAGGGAAAAACAAAGGTTCTTCAGCTGTCATCGGCCTACTCGCACCTTCAATAATTTTTACATGTGTAGCATAGTACCTTTCTAAAAAATAAACATTTTCCGTAACGATTTCTCGTGATACATTCCCGTACTCTGCAACAATACCTAGAATATCTAATTTACATGTTTTATTTGCATAAATTAACGCTACGGCGTCATCAATACCAAAGTCTCCAAAAAAGATGATTTTCTTATTAACTATTCTCACCCCTCTTCAGCATAATCTACTATTATTATTATGTGAAAAAGACAAGGCGGTGAAACAGCGCAAACTAAAAAAGCCGCCTATTTATTGGCGACTTCAATCTTTTTATAAGACAAATATGCTAGTACATTTTTACTCGAATCGTATTTCGGGTTATTTCCTTTTCTCGGCTCTCTCATATGTGTCTTTTCAAATCCAGGAATGTCCGGCATTTTCCCCATAAATTCAAGCATTTCTTCCTCAGTACCTTCAATGCGTACACGAATCATTATAACTATTCCTCAATTCTCAGTTTCTCTGTACTAAGTATATCGTACTTCAGAAAGACTGCAACACATTTATCTTTTTAATGTTGTACTTTTTTTACATATAAACATAGCCATTTCAGTATAGAATGAATCTACTTTATTATTTTTAAATTGAATATTAAAATATCCCTTCATTTCGTTTGGTGCTTTCATCATACATTCTGTTAATTTTTCGCGCTTTTGTACAGGGACATTCATCATATTACACCACCAGTCAAAATCAAACTTCTTATCAAAAGTAAGACATGACTGCATTTGCAAACCGTTTTTTTCTAATAAAGTAAGCCATTCTGTCTTTTTTAGAGCTCGTTCATGACTTGGGTCCCGCTTTTTTTCTATAAAATTATAAAATGTATCATATTCATTATTTTCTGGCGAAACATTATCTATTAAGATGAATAATCCATTATCCTCCAACGTACGATTTACTTCAAAAATAAATTGAGCCGGATTCGTAAAATGATGGGCTGCAATCCGGCATGTAATTGTATCAAAAAAATGGTCTGCAAATGGTAAATCCTCTGCGTTTCCTACTACAAAAGACACATTTCCATGACCATTCTGCTTTATAAAACCTTTTGCTTCTTCTAACATCTGTTCTGTTAAATCAAGTGCAACTACTTCTTCAAACATAGGTGCTAACATATTCGCAACATGTCCGCCACCAGTAGCAACATCAAGAAGACGATTATTATGGCGAGACGCAACTTGTTGAACTACATATTGTAAGTCCTGTCCTTTAGCATGTATTTTACTATTCACATACTTATCTGCATTACTGCCAAACTGTTTTTTCACAAGCTCTTCCTTACTCATTTTATCATCTTCTTTCTATTGTTATTTACATATACGATTCATATAATTATTACAATTCTCTTCATGTATTTTCAAATCCTCTTTTCATCTCACTTCTTATCAAGTTTACCTATAATCAAAATAATATAATTTTACGTTTTACTATTGAACAAAAAAGGCTACGGGAACTTGTCCCCTAACCTGACTAAATATTTACTACATTTTTATTTCTTCGTATATATCTATATAATATAAATCCTCTTTCAACTTCATAATAACATCTACTTCGTTATAAGTAGCCTCACGAGCATGTAAACCAAATTGATCCATACCAATCCATATCCACCCAGGTGTATGATATAAAACATCTAAGTTAAAATAATCTAATTTAGTAAGCTCCGATGTAATAAATTTATCTTTATTAGCGATTTGTTTATCTAGTAAACCATATTCTTTACCATTTTCAAATAGCGATATAACTTTCCCTACAATCGGATGTTCACGAACAATAAAATGATATTCCTTTTCCTCTACATTTGCCACAATCAAACGAGAAACAGATAAATCAGCCCCCGAATTCGACATATTTGTTTATTCACCTCCTTATATAGGTTTCTTCAATATAATAACAAATGAATATTCAAATTAAGTTAATATAATGTAAAAAATAAAAAGCTGACTTCCCTTTAGAAATCAGCCTTTACAATTTGATCAACTTTATACTTTTACAAATTATTATAATGTTTCTTTTTCCTCATCATTTCCGGAAACTAAACTTCCTATAGCATCCGCTGTTACTTCTACTACAAATTCACAAATACCTGCTACAACTTCTCCAATTACTTCATCCATCTTTTTACCCCCTTATTTTATGCAACTTATTTGTAGTATAGAAGAAATTGGTGAATGTAAACTATCGAAAAAGGTGACATAAACCTTACAAAATTGTAAGCTCTTTCATCCCTTTACTTACTTCCTTTGAAACTCCAAGTATTTTTAGCAGACATATAGGCCATCATAATATGAAGAAAGTAATAATCTAGTGTCAGGAGGCGTTTAATATATATTATGTAAAATTAATTAAAGGTCAATCTTTCTACGCTTTTGACCATCGTTTCTTAGTGTCTGAAGAAGAAGAGGTTTCTGAGAGAATTTATAATTACTTACGACGTAATGAATTTTTTGAAGTACGTAAAGAAGAATATTCTGCTTAATTACAAAAAGCATTAAGAAAAATATCATCTTATTATGATATATTCTTGATGCTTTTATGTAAATTGCTTCTTTTCAACAATTGTTGTGGACTCTATTATAATATTCTAGTATTTGTCCAAGATAATTCATCCCTATTTCCGTATTTCAGTATATGAAGAGGTTGTGAATATGACTCATATCATTGATTATTAAGCTACTCAACCTATAAGTAAAACTGATGCAACAACTTTTGCAATCCCCTCTTCTCCAAACAAAGTAATTCTAGCAAATTTGAAATTGAGAATTTCAAGTAGAGATTCACGTAATAATCGAGTAGAATTAATAGCTACAGTTGGTGTAGAAGGTATAACTGAGATTTCACAAGTTTTATTCCGAATTTTCCTTGATAACATTGAAATTTTCAATACACAAGTAGGTATTGAATCAACAAATTCTGAACAATTTTACGTACAAACATTCCAAGCTACAGACCAAAACATTAGCAGTGGAACACACGAATATTCATTAACTGTAGAAAACCTTATTAGTAGTGCAAGTGCAGAAGTTGCTGGTCCTCTATCTTTTAGCGCTTTAGCTATTGGACAAGAGCGTAAATATTGCTAATTGAAATTAATGTTTAATTTTGTACTTTGGAAAAGCAAGACGTAGTTATACGTTCTTGCTTTTTTATATTTATCCTTACTTTCTATTAGCTTTAATCATGAATTTTTTACGTTTTGCTTCATTTATTTCATCAATTAATACATCAAATTTTTTACAAATCAAAAAGATTGAAATCCAATTATGAAACACGTAATATAGACTCTGACTCTAAAAAAGTTCGTATAAAAATACTACATAAATAAGGAGGTTTTATATACGAGTTTTTTCATTTTAAAAGACGGAGAGGTTTTATGTTATGTGGCGTAATAAAAATGTTTGGATTGTTTTAATTGGGGAGTTTATTGCAGGTCTAGGATTATGGCTTGGTATTCTTGGCAACCTTGAGTTTATGCAAAAATATGTCCCTTCTGATTTCATGAAATCAGTTATATTATTTATCGGACTATTAGCCGGTGTTCTAGTTGGCCCTATGGCCGGTCGTGTCATCGATCAGTATGAAAAGAAAAAAGTTCTTCTTTACGCTGGATTTGGTCGAGTTTTAAGTGTTATTTTCATGTTTTTCGCTATTCAATTTGAAAGTATCGCATTTATGATTGCATTTATGGTTGCTCTTCAAATTTCAGCAGCATTTTATTTCCCTGCATTACAATCTGTAATTCCACTCATCGTACGTGAGAATGAGTTATTACAAATGAACGGTGTACATATGAATGTTGGTACAATCGCTCGTATTGCAGGTACTTCACTAGGTGGAATTCTTTTAGTTGTAATGAGTTTACAGTATATGTACGCCTTTTCAATGGCAGCATACGCCTTATTATTCCTCTCGACGTTCTTCCTACAATTCGAAGACAAGAAATCAACAACACCAAGTAAACAAGCTGCAAAAGACAATAGCTTTATGGAAGTATTTCGTATTTTAAAAGGAATTCCTATTGCTTTTACAGCACTTATATTAAGTATCATCCCTCTATTATTTATAGCAGGGTTTAATTTAATGGTTATTAACATTAGCGAAATGCAACATGATCCTACGATTAAAGGGTTCATATATACAATTGAAGGTGTCGCATTTATGTTAGGTGCCTTCGTAATTAAACGTCTATCTGATCATTTCAAACCCGAAAAATTACTATATTTCTTCGCAATTTGTACTGCTTTTGCACACCTGTCATTGTTCTTTAGCGATATAAAATGGATGGCTCTTACATCATTTGGTTTGTTTGGGTTTAGTGTTGGCTGCTTCTTCCCTATTATGTCGACAATTTTCCAAACGAAAGTGGAAAAAAGTTATCACGGTCGCCTCTTCTCATTCCGTAATATGTTTGAGAGGGTTATGTTCCAAATCGTCTTACTTGGCACAGGGTTCTTCTTAGATACAATTGGGTTACAATATATGGTTCTCATCTTCGGAGTCGTTTCATTATTGATTATTTCTATTTCCCTTTCTAAGCAGAAACATTATGAAAAACAGCATTCACAATCTGCGAATTTATAAAATAAACAAAGAAGTATGGATATAATATTGAATCCATACTTCTTTGTTCTATAATACGCCTATTTATTACGTTTATTGAAATTACCTAAAGGAGTATCCCCCTTTTATTTCGAATAGATTATAAAGAGTACTCTTTATAAAAGGAGTGGTAAAATGTCTGATGGCATTGAAGTATTTATTGTCCTGCTCTTTGCAATTGCTCTGTTTAGCATCCTAAACTTTTTAGCCATTTCCTTATCTGGACATAGTTTTAAAAAAAGAATCATGGCAGGTTTCATATTTTTACTACTGACTCCCATTGTCTTTTTGACTATCGCAACATTTGCTTCTATATTCGATAAAGCAGGATTTGGCGCAGGTACGTTAGCCTTTATGATCGCAAGCGTATATATATTAAATGGAATAGTGCTTCTGCTTTCCTCTTTATTTATCCTCAAAAAAGATATAACATAGGCTATGGTACTAGCATGAATCTGACTTTACACTAGATTCATGCTTCTTTAATTTCTCCTAAATTTTTATATGAAATTAAATAATTCTTTAAAAAAATTTAAACTTTATTTATTATAATATCCCTATCGTATTCGCACGTTTATTCAAATTTAAAAGAAAGGAGCACAAAATGAAAAAGGTTCTACTTACAATTCCTATACTAATCATCCTACTTAGTGGATGCAGCAATAACGATATATACGGTTCTTGGGAAGTCGTTGACAATGAAAATGGTGAATGCCCTGTATATTATAAATTTGAAACAGTTGTCAAAAAAGAAAATAAAGAGGAAATTGTGCAAAATTTAGTAGAAATGCAAACCACAAAGAATAAAGACGATTTATATAAAGGCTCATTTGTCAAAAATTCTAATGTATATCACATTGATTATGGTAATTCATTTACATCAGAGCAAACTTTAAAAGTTGCCGACGGTACATTAAATGTATACTTTTTGACAGCTGAAAAATTATGCACGTATAAAAAGAAATGATTACATTTCAGAGGAAACGCAGAAAATATTTTCTGCGTTATTTCACTTTAGAAATCTTCCACAAATACTTAATAAAAACTATCAAATAACTTAAGTTATATAAAATGAATCCTATAATAGACATTTCAATTAACACGTCTACGCTATTTACATCGATACTTTTCAAAATAGGCTAATACTTCCTCTAAATTTGTCAATCGTTTTAATTTTCATAAAAAAATGATAAAATATAAACATGTGTTTTCAGAATAATTAAAAACGCAGAATGAAAGCACTGTTTTAGGAGGGGTTTTGATGACTTACACGTTAGCAACTAGAATGAAAGCATTCCAATCTTCTATATTTAGTGAATTAGGAGCCTATAAAAAAGAAAAAATTGCAGCAGGTCATAACATGATTGATTTGAGCATCGGAAATCCTGATATGCCGCCCGCTGATTTTGTAAGAGAAACAATGGTACATACAGCGAGTGAGAAAGAGAGCTACGGGTATACATTATCAGGTATTCAAGAATTTCACGAAGCTGTAACTGAATATTACATCAACACTCATAACGTTTTATTAAATGCAGATAAAGAAGTTTTATTATTAATGGGTTCACAAGACGGGCTCGTTCATTTACCTATGGTTTATGCAAATCCAGGTGATATTATATTAGTTCCTGATCCAGGATATACAGCTTATGAAACAGGTATTCAAATGGCTGGTGCAACATCTTACTACATGCCTTTAAAGAAAGAGAATGATTTCTTACCAGACTTAGAAGTCATCCCTGAAGAAATTGCCGATCAAGCGAAGATGATGATTTTAAACTTCCCAGGGAATCCCGTTCCAGCAATGGCCCATGAAGATTTCTTTAAAGAAGTAATCGCATTCGCGAAAAAGCATAATATTATCGTTGTCCATGATTTTGCTTATGCTGAATTTTATTTCGATGGTAATAAGCCAATTAGCTTCCTCTCTGTACATGGTGCTAAAGAAGTTGGCGTAGAAATCAATTCTTTGTCAAAAAGTTATAGTTTAGCAGGTAGCCGTATTGGATATATGATTGGAAACGAAGAAATTGTTCGTGCACTTACTCAATTTAAATCTAATACCGACTACGGTGTATTTTTACCAATTCAAAAAGCGGCATCTGCAGCACTAAGAAATGGCGCGGCATTTTGTGAGAAAAACCGCGATATTTATCAAGAACGGAGAGATACTTTAGTCGATGGATTCCGAACATTTGGTTGGAATGTCGATAAGCCAGCCGGTAGTATGTTTGTCTGGGCTGAAATTCCACAAGGATGGACTTCTCTAGACTTCGCTTATGCATTAATGGATCGTGCGAATGTCGTTGTTACACCTGGTCATGCATTTGGACCTCACGGAGAAGGCTTCGTACGTATTGCACTCGTTCAAGATAAAGAAGTGTTGCAACAAGTTGTTGAAAACATTAGAAATAGCGGCATTTTCGTCCTTGAAAAAGTAAATGAATTAGTTAAAAATTAGTTCCCACTCCCCTGCTTAACTTTAGCAGGGGTATTATTAATTGGAGGTACTTTCATATGCATATTAAAGACACACTTCCCCATCGTTATCCATTTTTAATGATTGATAAAGTAATAAATGTAAAACAAGATGAATTCGTTACAGGATATAAACTCATTACAAATAACGAATGGTTTATAAATGATAATCAAAAACATATGCCTCATATGTTAATTGTAGAAGCACTTGCTCAGCTTAGTGCATTTGTACATACAAGTGATTCTGAAGGACTAGGATTCCTCTCCTCTTTAGATGGAGTTGAATTCCAAGGAAAAGCATATCCCGGTGATAAACTTGATTTACATTATGAACTAACGCGCAATCGCCGAGGTTTTGTTCTTGGTAAAGGTATTGCAACTGTAAACGACCAGCCTATTGTAACTATAGAAAAACTATTAATATATCAAGCAGATTAAATTGTTCCTTATATCAGTTGGGAATATCTATTCTCAACCAATTAAAAATAAATAGGAAAACATATTACGTAGTTAGGAGCAGGAAAATGGAACGTACTATCGGTATCGATGCTGGAGGCACATTAACGAAAATAGCTTATTTTAACGAAAAAAGGCTATTAACTTTTGAAAAATTTTATTCACATGAACAACATAAAATAATAGATTGGATTAAAAACAACAATGGCATAAAACAAATATGTATTACGGGTGGTAAATCGAAACTATTACAGCAACTGCTTACAGGTTCATATAAAATAATAGAGCTAAACGAATTTGAAGCTACTCTTGCAGGTGTCCAATACATATTAAAAGAAGAAAAACATGCTATACGCAATTTTATTTTAACCAATATCGGTACAGGTACTTCTATCCATTACGTTTATAATGAACAATATATTCGCGCTGGTGGAACCGGAGTTGGCGGTGGGACTATTATGGGACTTTCAAAATTGTTAACAAATATAGATCATTTTGAAGATGTAATCCCTCTAACAAAAGTAGGCTCTAGAAAAGAACTAGATATTACGGTTGGAGATATTTATGGTGGTATTCTTTCCCCTATCGATAATAACTTAACTGCTAGCAACTTCGGAAAAGCAGCCATTACAGAATCAAATAATAGTAGCTCCGATATACTAGCTACTGTGCAAGGACTTGTCGGTGAAGTCGTTACTGCACTAAGCCTTCAATTCGCCGAAACAAAAGACATTGAACACATTATTTATATTGGTTCAACTTTATGTAATAACATACAACTTCAACATATTATTAGTAGCTACACCGAATATCAAAATAAAACACCAATCTTTTTACAAGATGGTGGTAATAGCGGTGCAATTGGTGCATTACTTCATGCTACGAAATAAAAAGCTGACTTTTGTCAGCTTTTTAGAAATGGCACTTCAAATTCAATAATTGATTCCCCGTTCTCTCCAATTCGCTCCACGCTTATTCTATCAATCACACAATTTAACTTCCCATGCAAACTAGGAATCTCCTTCACTACTTCAGCAGCTAATTCGGCACTTTCTTTTCTTCCGACTGTTACATGCGGGATGTATGGAATATCTTCTTTCAAAAATTGTAATAATGATCCTGCATTCTATGATAAGAAATTTTGTATACTAACTCCATCTTCTCCCCTCCATTATTTCAACTGGCTTACTGGATATTTAGCAAATAAAGATTTCCGAAAATCTTTATCTTCCACAAGCATTTTAATTTTTTCTTCATTGCCGTTAAAGAACTTTATAACTTTATTTTTATCCCATATATCTTTTTCTTTTGGAAAATCATCGAATTCCCTATGCAAAATTGATAACATTTCTTCCCTCGTTATCTTAAAGTTTTTATTTTCTATTTGAAACTCATAAGCTTTTGCGTTTGGTACTAAAATTACTAGATAGGTAGCATTAAAGAGAAAATTCTTCTTCATCGTATCTTTCTCATCAAACCAATACGTCTCAATCATTTCTTCTGTAAGAGCCCCACTCTCTTTTGCGCCATAGTTCACTTTTATATTTTCATTTTCTAAACTTATACTTTGAACTGTTCCACCACCGGGTAAATGATTAATAATTGCAACCACATCTGAATTTTTACCAACGTATGTCCCAGTATATTTCTTAAAATCATCTGAACTAACATCATATATATCTTTTATTCTTTCTCCATTAGAACAAGCCGTAATAAATAAAAAAATTGTTAGCATAACGATTATGTTATGATGCATATATTTCATTTAGCATCCCCCATTTTTATCGATATTTCGTTAATTACAATATTTACTTTCAAATCCCTTTTTAAATATACGCATTTTAATCAAAATTAAAAATTTTCATTTTTTATGTTTACAATTATCCATTAATTGTATATACTTACTAACGTAAGAAAAAAATTCTAAAAGGAGGTCGAAGGAAATGATGAAATTACAATTACATGCATTAACTTTAGCGTTAACTGCACCTGTGTTTTCTGGACAATTAAATATGAATTCGACCACCCTAATGGAGAATTGAAAATCGTACTTTATTTCATTTAATTCATAAATTCGCCACAGGAGGTCGTATACTTTCCTGTGGCTTTTTCACGCCCCGCCATAGGAGAACTGTATCTTCCTGTGGTTTTTTTGCGCGGTTTTTTTAGTCTCTTACATTATTTTTCTAAGAAAGGAGCAACATTCAATGACTATTAGCGTATTGTTTTTAAGTATTACGATTCAAAGAAATACAATTTCCAAAGATGAAATTCTTCATAATGAGCAAATTGAAAAAGCTATGAATGATGTTAAGGAGCGCCAAGCACTTTACTGTGATCACCTGTAATTCCTTTTCGAAAGGAGGAATTCATTTATGACTTTTCATATTTTCTTTTTTACGACTGTGCTTCAAAAAAATACTTTATCTGAAACTGAAATCATTCGTAAACAACAGTTAAAACAACTGACTGATAAAATAACTGACATTAAAAGTTCATACTACACTCAAATGTATTAAAAATATATTTTAAAGGGGTAATATATTCATGAAATTTAAAGCATTCTTTTTAACAATCACCATTCAAAAACGTAAGCTTTCACAGAAAGAGATTTTACGTGAGCAACACATCCAAAACATTATGGACGAAGTAAAAGAGCGCCAATCTTCTTATTACACTCGTCTTTTCTAAATCACTTATAAAGGGGTAATTATCCAATGAAATTTAAAGTATTCTTTTTAACCATTACCATTCAAAAAAATAAATTTTCTGAGTCTGAAATGCTTCATGAACGACAAATTAATCAAGCTATGGATTCTGTAAAAGAAAGACAAAGTCATTACTGTAGTCATCTGTAATTCCAATTCGAAAGGAGGAATTCACATATGAAGTTTCACCTTTTCTTTTTAACGATTACGATTCAAAAAGAAACAATATCTCAAAATGAATTAAAACAAGAAAGACAATATAAACAAGTTATTAATGAAATTCGAGATCGTAGAAGCAAATACTACACTCACCTTTAATCGTTTAACTATATAGAATTGAAAGGAGTCGATTTTGATGTTGATAGCGTGCTGTAAGGAAATGATTTGGATAGTTCAGAGGGATTCCACATAGTTTTATAGAGCCTTATATCACACAAGTTCATCACTGAATTTGATGTATAAAAAATATATAATAAAATCAAATCAACCCACTTTTAATTATTTTTTATAAACAAAAGATACACCACTTAAAAAGCGGTGTATCTTTCTCAGGTTTTACTATTTCCGATTACTTCTCTTCGTCTTAAACAATCTCACTAAGTTCGAAACAACTGTTTTTGTTACTGCATAAACTGGTACTGCTAAAATCATTCCGATGATTCCAGCAAAGTTACCTACCCCTAAAATTAGGATAATAATTGTTAATGGGTGGATGTTTAATTTCGAGCTCATAATACGTGGTGAAATAATATTACTTTCAAACTGTTGTACAATTGTTACGATAATAATTACGTATAAGGCTTGCATCGGAGATACGAACAGTCCTACAATAACAGCTGGCGCTGCCCCAATAAATGGACCTAAGTTAGGAATGATGTTTGTAAATGCTGCAATAATTCCTAAAACGAAAGCGTACGGTAAATCGATAATTAAATAACCGATAAAAGTAAACGCACCTACAAATATACAAACGAGCGCTTGCCCTTGAATATATGCAGATAATGTTTCGTTCGTTTCCTTAATGATACGAAGCCCCTCTTCACGGTAAGACTCTGGTAATAAACTTACCGCTTTTCCTGGAAAGGCATGTCCATCTTTAAACATGTAAAATAAAATGAACGGTACAGTAAATACAACTAATGCAACGTTCGTGATAATACCAAATAAAGCCGTTGCACTCGACGTAATTGTATTTGGTATATCTTTTAAGTATTCAATCGCATTTTTTTCAATTGTTTCAATGGAAACGTAGTTTTGTGTAGATAACCATTCAAACAACCTATGATGTGATAATTCTTGTATGTATACTTTTCCCTCTTTTATGTAGCCTGGCATATTTTTCACTAAGTCCATTAGCTGTTGTGAAATCGTAGGAACAACTACTCCAACGCCAACCGCAGTTAATGTTATGATAAAAAGATATAACAGTAATATCGCTAAATTTCTAGGTACTTTTTTATTCTCCAAAAAGATTAATACAGGATTAAATATGAAGTATAAAAAAAGCGCGATTAAGATTGGGAAAAATAATGTTGATATGAAGATACCAATCGGTTGAAATAAAAATGATATTTTTGTGCAAATAAATATGATTCCTACAACCATTAGCACTTCTAATGTCCAAAAGTGCACTTTTGATTTCAAAAAAACGGCCTCCTTTAAACTAGCACTTCTCTTCATTGTACCAAAATAAGTATGAATTTCACATAATATTTTCCTTTACAATATTCCAAAATACCGATAAATACACTACAATGAGATTACATACAAATTTGCAGGTAAAGGTGATAAAAATGACACAATGCATCATTTGCAGAAAAGATACGAAAGAACTTAGTGAACAATATGTCATTCCAGAAATATTATGTGGATATTATTTCACAAACTCAATTTGTGATACTTGTCATGAACAAATGACAACAAATATTGATCGTCCTTTAATTAGGCATAAATTGAGTCAATTTAAGATTGAACAAATGAAAAGACAAATTGATTCCCCACTCTATACGAATGAGCACGGTGAGGAACTTGCGGCTGCTGAGACTGATGTTGTCGAAGTAAGCGACGAGATTCTTTATTCTAATGCATTAATTATGAAACTATGTAAAAAGCACGATATTTCCTTACATAATGAAATTTGGAAAGAGGAACGTGTAACGAAAGTAGCGAGTTCTATTCAACGTGAATTACTATTAGATAACCGTAAATATAAAATGAGTGTATTAAAAATGGCTTATACATTCGCTGTACAAGCAGTTGACGGCTACTTTGAAGATCAAGATGCAATTGATATTTCTACCATTCTCTCCAATGCAGATTTCGTGGAACTAAAAGAAAAAAGCATTGTACGTGATTTAAGCAAAAGTTCTTTATGGAATACGCTAAATACAAGTAGTGAAAATCATTACTTTATTTTACTTAGCGATAAAGACGGCCTGTTTTGCTTCATTCGTTTGTTTGACATCTTTGATGTTGTCGTTCATTTATCAGAAAAAAGATTTGACCTTCCATCGCCGATTGTCGGTGTAAATAATGTGAATACGCAGAAATTTTATGTCCAAAGTTTAAAACAGTATATGGATGGGCTGTTTAAAGAAAAAGCACCTACTATATAACAGAAACCAGAACATACGGTCTCCTTTCTTGATGAAAAGACACTGTGTTATAATGAGTATGAAAAGAACAATACAATCACATAAACCAATTATAAATTGTATATAAATAAAAAAGACTAGTGTGCGGCTACACACTAGTCCACGTAACTTAGCAGATTGGATTGTTCATTTATCCTATTTGTTTCTTACAAACAAAACAACCCACATTCTATAAGCATAGGTGGGTTGTTATTTTTTGAGCTTGTCTATTAAAACGACGACGAACGTTAACAATGCAACGAGAAACAGTCCACCTTGCAGTAGCAACGCTATTTCACTCACGTATTATCACCCCCCTCCTACTCGGAGAAGTGATAATTGAACAACCAACCGCACCTTAAGTTACCCTTTAATTTTACCATATTTTCTAATAATTTACGATGAAAACCCGCAAGCGAATAACTTGCGGGTTTTTTATCCCGTATTAACAGGCAGTAAACAAAATAAAGCAATAAATAGGTGAAACTTTATTTCTCACTATTTTTTTAATGCATATGCATCAGCAATCATTTCACCAACCATTTTATTTTCTTCTTTCTTCTCGTTTTTCAATAATGGGAATAACAATTCTGCCACTTCATACGCTTCTTCTAAATGCGGATATCCTGATAAAACAAACGTATCAATTCCTAACGATTCATATTCTTTTATCCTTTCTGCTACTGTATGTGGATTGCCTACAAGTGCAGTACCTGCCCCACCTCTTACAAGTCCGATTCCAGCCCATAAATTAGGGCTTATCTCTAACGACTCTCTCGTACCTTTATTTAAATGTGTCATCCTCTTTTGACCAACCGAATCATATCTTGCAAATGTCTTTTGAGCAAGCTCAATTGTTTCATTATCCACATATTGAATTAAACGTTCTGCCTCTTCCCACGCTTCTTCTTCTGTTTCTCTTACAATTACGTGTAATCTAATGCCAAATCGTACTGTACGCCCCTTCTCTTCTGCAAGTTTTCTTACTTCTTCTATTTTCTCTTTCACTTGCTCTGGTGGCTCTCCCCACGTTAAATATACATCACTATGTTCAGCTGCTACTTCTTTTCCAGCAGCTGATGATCCTCCGAAATATATAGGAGGATATGGTGTTTGAACTGGCGGGAATACAACTTTACTATCTGTAACTTGAATATGTTTTCCTTCTAAAGAGATCGTTTCACCTTGCAATGTCGATTTCCAAACTTTTAAAAATTCATCCGCTGCTTCATATCTTTCATCATGCTCAAGATATAATCCATCTCCTTGTAGTTCAACTGGATCTCCTCCAGCTACTACATTAATAAGTAGTCTCCCATCTGAAATTCTATCAAATGTAGATGCCATCCTCGCTGCAACTGTAGGTGACATTAGTCCTGGTCTCACTGCTACTAAAAATTTTAGTTTTTCTGTTTCAGCAGCAAGAGCTGAAGCTAACACCCAAGGGTCTTCACATCCTTGACCAGTTGGAAGTAAAACACCCGTATATCCTAAATAATCAGCTGCCGCAGCAACTTGCTTATAATAACCATATTCAGCTGCTCTTCCTCGTTTTGTCGTTCCTAAATATCGACCATCTCCATAAGCCGGAATAAACCATAATAATTCCATACCTTTACACACCCCTTATTTATTTTGAAACGTATACTAACAAATTCTATATAAATTACCCCTAATAATTTATATGTTAATTCCTAGTCTCACCTTTAAAATTATCTCGCCATCTTAAAAACTTCACTTCTAGTAAACGTACTAGAGAGTCAGAAAACTTCCCAACAAATGCAAAGATAATTATGCCGACAAATACGATATCTGTATTTGAAAATTGCCTTGCATCCATAATCATATAACCAATACCTTCTGTAGATCCCATAAGTTCTGCTACTACTAAACTCACCCATGCAACACCTAACGATAACCTTGCTCCTAGTAAAAGGTTAGGCAATGCAGATGGTAAAATTAGTTTCGTAATTAGTTTTCTTTTGCTAAACTCTAACACTCTCGCAACATCAAATAACTTTGAATCCACACCTCTAATACCTAAAAATGCGTTTACGTATAAAGGAAAAAATGCACCATCTGCAATTAATAGCACTTTCGATGTTTCACCAAAACCGAACCATAATACGAAAAGCGGCGCAACAGCTAAATGAGGTACAGTTCTTAACATTTGCACAGATGGGTCTAAATATTGCTCACTTCTCGTTGAAAATCCAACAATCGTTCCTAAAATGATTCCTAAGCCCCCACCAATAAAGAAACCAGCCGCAGCCCTGAATACACTAATACTTAAATGGCCGAATAACTCTCCTGTTTTAATAAGCTCTTGGAAAGCTAGAAAAATATCTAATGGTGTTGGTAAAACTGTTTTAGAAACAAGACCGAATACGCCAGCCAACTGCCAAATTATTAATATAATAACCGGTATAGTAATCGCCCTTACTAAAACTTTTACATTTAACTTTCGTACCTTCTTTATGCCATTTTTCTTAATCGTTATACTCGCTGGTTTCATAACAGCTTTCGTATTTTCCACTTTACAAAACCTCTTTTCACTTCGCTTTCAATGCTTTTTCTACGAAAGAATTATCTACAACTTTTTCCGTCTTAATTTCTTTCTTTATAGAACCGAGCTTATATTGAAAATCCGCTGTCTTTTGTTGTTCTGCTATTATTTCCTTCGTTACCGGAACTAAAATTGGTTTGTCGTGATTAAACACTTCTTTTACAATCTCTGCATCTATCTTTTTTACAGAAGTGTATACTTTTATTGCTTCATCTAAGTTAGCATCTTGCCATACACGTGCTTTCTCATAAACTTTGAGGAATTTCTCAACTAATTCTGGATGTTCTTTCGCAAATTTTGTCCTCGTAATTAAAAATTCTGGTGAAGAGACATTTAATGTTTCACCGTCTGCAATCACCTTCGCACCTTTATTTAACGTATGTAATGATATGAAAGGGTCCCAAATCGCCCATGCATCTACTGATCCTGATTCGAATGCAGGCTGCGCTTCATCTGGTTGTAATTGAATGACATTTACATCTTTTGCATCAATACCTTCTTTATCAAGTGCTCGATACAATAAATTAAAGGCACTACTTCCTTTTGCTACTGCAATTTTTTTACCTTTTAAATCCTTTACACTCGCAATCTTGCTATCTTTTTGAACGAGAATTCCAGTTCCTTTTCTCGCATAACTTGTATTGGCGATTTCGGTAAATCCAATACCTGCTGCTTGCGCTGAAATGACTGGAGAATTCCCTACTTCACCAAAGTCTAACCGGTTTGATGCGATTGCTTCAAAATAAGGAGGTCCACTTTGGAACTCTGTCCATTTCACTTTAACTCCTTCTTTTTTAAACTCCTCTTCAAACCATCCCTTTTTCTTTGCTAGTAATAGCGGGCTTAATCCTTGCTGTATACCAATTTGTATTGTTACATCTTCTTTCTTACTACTTGCTGTACTTTTTTCGCATCCTAATAAACATACTGATATAGCTAAAGCAAAAGAAAGAACTTTAAATTTTTTATACATATAAAATCACCCTTTTCCTATATACTTGTTTGAATCAACCCTCCATATTCAAACTGCTGTAATACTTTCGTTCGAAGTTGTTGGAACGATTGAGAAGTTTTATTTCGCGGATAAGGCAAATTATTTTCAATCACTTTATGTATTTTCCCTGGTTTTGCACTCATAATGATAATTCGGTTTGAAAGATATATCGCTTCGTCTATATCATGTGTAACGAATATCATTGTTGTTTTCTTCTGCTCCCAAATATTCAGCAATACTTCTTGTAAATGACTTCGAGTAAAAGCATCCAGCGCTCCAAAAGGTTCATCAAGTAATAATACATTCGGATCTCTTAATAACGCTCTCGCTATCGCAACACGTTGTGACATCCCGCCTGAAATTTCTTTCGGATACGATTTTTCAAAGCCATCTAACCGAACGATTTCAACCCATTCTCTCACCTTATCTTTCACATACTTATCTTTTAACGACAAATCTGCCGCTATATTTTCTTCAACTGTTAACCATGGAAAAAGCCTATGCTCTTGAAAAATAAAACCTTGTTTCTTGCTCGTTTTTAAGATAGGCTCCCCGTCAATAATAACTTCACCTTCAAAATCATTATCTAGACCTGCAACAATTTTTAGTAATGTACTTTTTCCGCACCCACTCGGACCAATTACTGTAACAAAATCCCCTTTCTCTAATTGAAAATTAATATTCTCTAATACTTGAACAGTACCAGTTTGTTTCAAAAAATATTTTGATACCCCATCAATTGAAACAGTCATTTCTTCCCCTCCTTAAAATGATTCATATAAATGAACAGATTCAGTATTTGTGCAATAAAAAAACCAAAGGCATTTTATCAACAGATAAAATGCCTTTGGTTTCTCCAATCAGCAATACGTTATGGAATTAAGTACATATTATACAAATATTTCCGATAAGTCAACTGGGTTTTAGCGAACATTATTTATTTTTAAAGATATCAGCAGTCCCTTTTATTATTTTTGGAAGGAACGTTTTAATTGTATCCATTAATATATAAAGAGCTTCCTTCACATAACCACCTTCGAAATTTCCTAATGGTTCTGGTAATTCATCCTCATCTAATATGAAGTATTCTCCATTTGGAAGTACCATAATATCAATGATTAAATCTTCGAAGGAAACCACTTCGTCTTTTATTTGTGTATTTTTTACGATATTAAAATAGGAACCTAAATACTTCCCTTTTATATCTCTCCATACGTATAAATTGTACGGACAATCTTTCCAGTAATATGCGATTGTATAACTCCCTTTTGGGATTGTTAACTTAGTATCATTTGCAGTCATTGTAAATGAATACTGCACCTCGTGAAATAAAACAATACTTTGTGATTGCTTTTCAAGTAATAAACACTTGTGATCTACTATTGTTGAGTTATATCGGATTTTTCTTTCTATAATTTCAATTTTCGATGTAAGTAACTTATTCATTATTTTGTTTCCCCTTACACTAGTTCTATCCTCAATTATATCCATTTATATAGTGATAAAGAAGTATATAGTTTTTTATATAATGATTTATACAAGAAAAACTCCTTCTTATTTAGAAAGAGTTTTTCACTTCTAACGGAAGTTTATTTGTTTTTATGTAACTAACAGCACTATTACTCATGTTTTAACTTTTCCTTAACCGCATCATAAAATTTTCGTTCTTCATCAACATTTAAGTGCACACGACTTACTGTTTTAGAAAATCCATATAACAACTGTGCTTTCACTGGCTCTTTTAATGTTATTTCAAAAGTAGCAGGTTCTTTTATGAAATCCATAACAGTTGCATCCAATACCTGTTTCCCTTCTTTTGCCGTTAGCAATTCATCCTTGTAGAACGCAATATTATCAATTTGTGTAAATGATATAACAATTTTCTTTCCTAATCCAATTTGAATGATTACTTGTTCTTCTGTTACGATAAGTGGATTTTTACGCATCGCTTGTATTTCAGCTATAAAATAAATCATCGCGTATACATTTAAAATAAGTAAAATCCATGCTATTACTGGATTCCACTGGTGTAGCAAATAATGAAAACCAATACTTTCTATTAAGGTCGCATGGATGATCATGATATATACACCTATTGCACCAGTCTTTTTGTGATATGAGTATACGTATTCACCTTCTGGTACTTTTTCACGCCACGATAAAAATGCATAATAGATTAACTTACACTCCGTTACAATGATATCTATTAATTTATTTCTTTTCATAGTAGCGTCAAACGCAGCATCAATTGCATAAGAAAATGAAGAGTACTCACTTTTATATTCTTTATATTTTTTTATTATGGTAGGAAGCTTTCTAACAATTTTATATAGAAGGAATAACTCTAAACATACAAAAGCAATTTCTCCTGCAACTATAATATAAGAAACGTATGAAAAATCTTGTAAATAGTCACTTGGAATAATAAATCTTGCAAAAATATAACCAGCTATTACAACAGGAACTATATACGTTAACGAGTACCTTTTTCGAATAATGAAGAAATACGTGATGATTGGAATGACAAACATGCAATCTAATAATGACCCAAGTACAACTTCTTTCGGCGCAGCTGGTACTATTGGAAGAGCATACAATAAATAGTTTGATAGCATAATTAAAGAGACGAGTCCAATCCAAATACCTTTTCGCCTTCGCGATAGTGTAACATTCATACGTTCACTCCTTTATTTAAAAACCTCATTTAAGTGGTCTTTATAAAATGAAATGGCACGTTCAAATTCTTTTACTTCCTCTACTTTCACGACAGTTTCAAGTAATAATTTCATCGCTGACTCGTGATCGTTTACGTTATATTTTGCTAATGATAAAAATACTTTCATCGGATCGTTCTCTGGGAATTTTTTCACCCCAGCTTCTAATACTGTAATTGCCTTTTCATATTCCCCTATACAACGGTATGTACTTCCTAGACCAATATAAGCACCGCAAAGGGATTCGCCATCAAGTCCATTTGCGATTGCCTGCTCATAATACGGAACTGCTTCTGTTTCTAGCCCCATTACATCATGTATCCACGCACACTGATACAGTACTTCTGCATCCTTTGTAAAGTTTGTTAATCCTATAAGCATCTCTTTAGACTGCGCATATTTCTTTTCGTTTCTAAGTTTAATAGCTTGCTTTAATAAATGTTCCATAGAATCCACTCCTCACCAATTATTCTGTGTATAGCTCTTGATTGATATACGCTTCACATTCGTGTAAAAGTAAAATTCCCACCAATTAAAGTTTCGCTTACTTATTACTATGCGGATTCATTCTTATCTAAAAACTTAATTTTAAAAAGCAGTGACACGATTACATAATACCTCTAAGCTTTTGACAATTTCTTTCGCTGTTTCATCTTTCCCATTACACAACTTCCCTTTACCATCTTGTCCAATTACATAATGCACAGCTCCGCGCGAATATAAAGAATGTGGTGAATTCGCAATCATTACATTCGCCCTTGCTTCTTTCATTCTATTTTTCGCTCTTTCAAACAGTTCTTCTTCATTTAAATCACTTTCAAGTTTAAAACCAATAAGTACTGTTTCTGGGTCCCATTCTTTTATTTGTTTTAATACTTTTGGAGCCTTTTGAAAGTGAATAATCGGTGCAATATCACTTGAAATTTTTCCGTTCATATTAAGAACATTACCATCTTGATCACAGATCTTCTCCACAATCCAATCTGATCCAGCCGCTGCCATAATAACCGCATCAACCTTTTCATGTGTGATGATACTTTTCATTTTATCTTGTAAATCAACAATCCCTTCAAATGGATGTAATTCTAACCCTCTATGTACATCGCTCGGTTTCTCCGCAAAATAACCGTGTAAATATATAACATGTGCCCCTTTAGCTAGAAGTTCTTCTGCGATTATCCTTCCGATTGTACCTTTAGCCATATTCGTATGCCCGCGTACTTGATCCCATTTTTCTAGACAACCACCGCTCGTAATTAATACCTTTTTCCCTTTCATTGTAACCATCCCTTACTAATTTTTCTTACGAAACCATTCTGTTCCAAAGTCAACTATATCACGCTGTTTCATTAGACGACACGTTGCATTCCCTATCTTCCCATTTTTTACAGTTCCTTTTCGCTCAAACTCAACACCAATTTCAACAAACTTCTCAGATTCGTAATCCATTTCAACAAACTCTTTCCACACTCTCTCACCGTTTTCTATAATAGGTGCTCCTACTTGTATTAACTCACATGCACCAGTACGCACCTCGGATAAATGAACAGACGTATTGGAATCATATCCAACACCAATTAATAATACGTACCCGTCTAAATCATATATTTTTCTTAATGGAGATTCTTCTCCAAAGCTCATTGATAACGAATGGTTCATTGTTATTTCTACTGCATGTTTTCCCCATGCAGCAAAACTTCCTAACGGATGATTACTACGTACTACATTCGGATATGTACGAAAACATTCAACTATTTCACCCATTCCCCTTGTTGGGGTTATACGTGAATCAAATGCCGGGACGTTATCTCGGATAATTTGCCACCAGTCTTCCGGTACAGGTGGTCTTGACCAATGTTTCGGATCGGATAAATCCGAAGATTGCGTTGGCATTATTATCGTTCCTTCTTCCGTAACAACTTTCATTAATGCTTCTACTACGGCAACCGCACCACCAGATATCCACCCGATAGAACTTAGTGATGAATGAACGATAATTGTCATTCCTTTTTCGATTCCTAATGCTTTTAAATCTTTTGTTATTGTTTCGATTGTATTTGGAAATTTTGTACTTGCTACTATATCATTCATTTTCATATTGGTTCCCCCACTAGCCATGTAAATTTAAACTTTTATATAAATATATTATCATATTTTTCTTAATTTTTAACTTAATCATATTCATTACTACAAAAATATGTATATTATTATACTGAAGACTCAAAACTCTATTAAAATCGTAGATAATGATGAACGAGAGTTTTTTGAAATGAAGAAAAATGTAGATCTTATTTTTTCAGACTATACTCCATATGCATATTTTTATACTATTTTTCCAAATAACAATGAAATCTTTCGATTTCCTTATATTTTTCTCCTAAACTTTTAACTCGAAAACCAATTCTTTTATAAAATTCTACCGCCCCATCGTCTGTCTCTGCTTCTATATAAGTCAATTGATATATTCTTACAACCTCTTTAATCATTTGCAGTGCAATTCCTTTTTGACGATAATCTGGATCCACTGCTATATGACATACTCGTGCTTTAGTTGCTCCGATTACTTCTATACCTATACAAGCTTTTTCTTCATATTTGTACAAAGTCCCTTTATTATTTTGATAAAGTAATACTGCTTTCTTTAAGCTTATTTCATTTGGACCGACGGCATATTGTAGCACATTTAATATTGAATCTTTTTCAAGTTGTTCAACAAGTTGTAAATTCATACTTTCATCCCTTTCTACGAAAAAATACTAGCTCTTAATAAAAAGAGCTAGTCTCATTACGCCGTTATTTTTTCTTCTTTTTTTACAACGACAGCTACATAACTATGAAGTATCATCCCAATAATAACGAGACTCATACCAATCCAAGATAATGATGACGGAATTGGTGCAGATAACCAGATCAGCTCTCCTACTAGCGCAAATAAAACTTCACCAGACTGCGTCGCTTCCACTGTTGCTAGTTTTTGTGGATCATCTTTCACAAGATCTGTTGCAAAGAAAAATAATACTGTCGCGATTAACCCCGAACTAACTGCTACAATAAAACATTGAAAAACTTGGCTACTTGACGGTAATCCGCCAGTTGATACTTCGTAACCAGATAATAAAAACCAAAATGGTAAACTTGCTAATGTCATACCGAGTACTCGCTGAAATACATCTAATTCCCCTTTACAAACTTGCATCATTTTTCGATTTCCAAGAGGATACGCAAATGCTGCAATAAGTACAGGAACTACACATAAAACGGTTTCACGAATACCTAATGAAGAAGCATGTTCTACTTGCATGAGAACAACACCAAATAAAATAATACCCGACATAACTAATTCCTTCATCGGAAGTTTTTTATGTAGTGGATCCACCGCAAAAAATGGTGTTAACAAAATCCCTGCAACGATTGTAATTTGCCATGTTGATGCAACAAGCCAACCTGGTCCGAACGCTCCAGCAAAACTAAGCGGTGCATAAAAGAGACCAAATCCAACGATACTCCATACTAACCATTCTTTCGGATTGTTTTTCATATATTGAAAGAGTTGCTTTAAGTTCCCTCTATACATAACAATAAGTAATAGCATTGGAACCATAAAATAATACCGTAATGATGCACTCCAAATCCAGCTTCCACCTTCTAAGTCCATTGCCCGGTTTAAAACAAAGGTAAAGGCAAAGAAAAATGATGCCAGTATCCCTATAACAATTGCTTTCATTGTAAAACCCCTTGTTTAGTTTCTCCCTAATACTATACAACAAAATAAATATAATTAAAATTCACAATCTTTAACTTGTATGTAATCTAGCTCTATATAATTTCCTCAATCGACTTATATGTGCTTGATGATATCGATTATGATCTGCTATATGCCAAATTCCCCATCTTATAGTCGCAGTTTCCCCTTTTTCATACAAAACTTCCCGCGTTAAATCAGTTTCTGTTAGTTTCATACATTCTTCATGAAACAATTTTTGCACTGCTTCATAATCTTGCATTAACTCTTGCAACGTGTATTTTCTTAAACTCGGCATTTCTCCTACTTCATTCAACATAGGACCATATTTATTTTCAAATGTTGTTGGAACATCTTCTCCCTTGAAACGATACACCCAATGTAAATCGACAACTGCTAAATGCTGAAGTAACTGCCCAATACTATTTTCATTATTTTCAGACCCTTTATAGGATAGTTCGTTCTCTTCAGTACCTTCTACTAACCTTTGCAATCTATTAAACGTATCAGCAACCGTCGCATACAAAATCGCTACTTGAAGGTCCATATTTCTTTCTAAATGGAGATCTTTCATGCTAAACTTCCTCTCTTAAAAGAACAACACCATATGTTCATCATCACTATACACACCATTCATTTTTATAGCCCTTTTTTCAATTCCGTACGTTTTAAATCCCATTGATTCATATAATCGTTTGGCTGGTTCGTTCGTTGACACAACCCCTAAGTTCAATTGCTCTAGCTTCATCTCTTTTGCCCTTTCAATTGCTTTACGTATTAAATCACGTGCAAGACCACTTCTTCGATTTTCAGTATCTACATACATTGCAACGATATGCCCTTTATGCTTATATGCATCCTTTTCTTCTGTTAATAAAGTAACAACCCCAACTAAACGATTTTCATTATTAAAAGCACCAAATGTAAAACTACTGTTAGATGAAAGATTACTAGCAACGCGTTCAAGAGGGTTTTCTTGACGTACTGCTTCTTCATAAGTCGTTACAAATGCTTCTGGGTTTACTTGTAGTGCTTGTAAACGTAACTCCCAATATTGTTTTGCATCCGCTTTTGTAAGTAATCGAATCATTTTATCTTCCCCTTTTTCATTTACATAATATTTTTATAGGTTATTATTTTTTAATTCATACTCTTCTTTTAATATACTGTAACGATAGCGATGAATGAACTTCCCCTGTCTCAATCGATCATTTCTCATTAACCCTTCACATACAAATCCGGCATGTTCATAACTCTTTTTAGCTTGTGTATTATCTTCATCTACACGTAACCAAATTTTCTCCAATTCAAACTGGGAAAAACCTATATGTAACATGCTGTTTAGAGCTGCCATTCCAAATCCTTTACCCCAATAGTCTTTATTTCCAATCGCAATTCCTAGTTCTGCATTTTTATTTGTTTTATCAAAATTTTTAAGGTCTACCCATCCAATATGTATACCTTTCTCAGTAACAATTGCCCTTTGTTCATAACCATTTTTTCGGCTTATACAAGCTTCAATCCAGTTTCTCGTATCTTCACGAGTGAACGGAGGATATTGATCTGGTACGACTAAATGCTTTGTTACATCTCTATCTAATGACCATTGATAGCGATCTTCTACATCATCTAATGTCAATTCTCTTAATTGAACATATGGTACATTCATTTTTCTCTCCC
>NZ_JAKUFQ010000069.1:0-29782 GCF_022663475.1 Bacillus cereus group sp. BfR-BA-01382 | reverse complement strand
AAGTGTGGATAATGCAGGTAACATCTCGGAAGTATCTCACTATCACTATCAAGATAAATTTTCTCCTGAATTAACAATTACTGCAAGTACGAAGGATTGGACGAACAAAACAATAACATTACATGTAGTTGCTACAGATAAGGATAGTAGGGTGAAGAAAATAGGGTTACCAAATGGACAATGGATAAATGGAAGTAAAGCCGAATTCATTGTAAATGAAAATGGTATCTATTACTTTAAAGCGGTGGATGAAGGTGGTAATGAAACGATACAATCTATTATCATTTCGAACATTGATAAAAAGAATCCAACTGTACAAATAAATGCTCCAGATAAATGGGTAAATACAGATGTAAAAGTTGAGATAATAGGAAATGATGAATAGCACCTGTTAAGGTGCTATTTTTCATTGACTTTAGTCAATGTTTTTGGTCTATAATAGGTATAATGTTTTTTAGGGAGGCGAGTATATGAAAAAATGTATTGCAGTATTATCAACGGTAGCAATGATGACAGGAATGATAGCATCAACTCAATATGCCTATGCTTCCAGTTATGGAAGTGTAGATTCATATAATCAAAGAAAAGTATTTGAAATGAATTTTGATAATGAAAAAACGATAGATTCAGTGAGTGGTAAAGAGTATAAAACAACATCAAATAAAGAAACGTTCGTCCCAGGTAGTAAGAATAAAGGGTTACAAATAAATGGGGATGATATAAAAGTTCCGATTAAAGATTTGTCTATAGAGCAAGACGATACGATTACCCTTTCGTTTTGGTTTAAATGGGATGGAGATTTAAAAGGGAATTCAAATCGAGATGGAATCATTCCGATTGGTTTTGGTAAATATGGCCTTTGGTTAAATAATGGTGATTTTGGATTTAATACAGGAAATGATGATATATATGGTGTGAAAGATAAGATAAAAGTAAATCAATTTTCGCATGTCATTGCTGTGTTTCATAAAAACGATGTTGAAAAGAACGAATTGTATATAAATGGGGAAAAACAGGATATTAAGCAGATAAGAGGGACGGTCAATAATAAGAATGCAATATTTAATACGAATTATTTTCAAATAAGTGGTTGGAATGGACAAGAGATTCATAAGGTCACAGGGAATTCTGTAATAGATGAAGTGAACTTATATAAAGGAAGTACAGATGAGAAGCAAGCAAAAGAAATGTTTCTACTTTCGCGGGTGCCTGATTTATCAGTAAGACAGAATAATTTACATGCACGAGTGGATTGGGCAACTGAAATTTTAGACACAGACTTATTTTATAAAACGTCTTTTGAAAATGGAGAAGAAAAACCTACGTTTCCTCCAAGGTCAAATACACCTGATGGCTCACAGAGTTTTACGAATGAAGAATCGTATGATGGAGAGACTTCTGTGAAAATTGGGTCAACAGTAAATGGTAAGGGGAATAATTGGTTTAATGAAAGTGAGGATAAGTCACAACATAAGTCTGAAACGAGCTATATGAATTTTAGTAGAAGACAAACCGCTCCAAATGGCTCTCACTTTAGTATGAGTGTAAAAGTGAAACCAAAAGGACATTCCACTATTACTTCAACTGCTATTGGGGGACCTATCAATAAAACTTTTACTTTAGCTTCTATATATGGGTATAGCAAACCGCTTACTTTATTAGAAGATGCAAAAGCGGGTAGTAAACGTTTAAAGGTAGATAATTTAGAACAATTCCCTATAGATGTAGTGAATAAACGAATGAGAAATTATTATTATGCCGATAAAATTATTCCTGAAGCTAACCCAGATAGATTTTATGATTACGGATATATTACTCACATTGATTTAGAAACAAAAACAATGGAGTTGAGTCGCCCTATTGCAGAAGATTTCCCTAAAGGGGCTGATGTACCAGGACATACACATTTTAACCCTGCATATTTTCCTACAAAAGAACTCTTTAACTCTGACACATGGAAAACGATTAATCTAAATACAACGGTTGATAACAAGGATTATTATGATACTGCGAAAAGAGGATTTACTTATTTTATTACCTCATGGGTTTTGAATGGAATGTATATAGATGATGTTCGAATGGGGTATGCAACAGAAGTTGAATTATATCGAGATGGAAATAAGGTATATAGAGGGTATAATTCTGAATTTGAAGATATGGGAGCAACGGATAAAGAAAAACCAGACATGGTTAGGAAGATAACTTTTAACGGGGATAAAGATGATTTATCTATCAATTTCGAGAAACCTAAAGATTTAGGTACAAAATATGTTTATAACATAAAAGGGTTATCCAAAACAGGTGAAACACCACTTTCTAAAGGGAAAGAAGTCACAGTTACGTCAGGCGTAAAAGGATATAGTTATGTCATTGATAAAAATAAGAATACGATTCCTTCAGATAAGATTAATTTAACAACAGAAGCATTAAAAACATCTTTAAAGGAGAAAGGACAACATTATTTACATTTAAAGGCGATTGATGGTCAAGGGAATGCAAGTGAAGTAAAACATATTCCGATTGAAATTCCTGAGTTAGTAACAAAAGCAAATAATGAAGAGAACTTTGTGCATCTGGAATGGACAAAAGGTAGTGTTGAACCATATACCTATAAAGTATTTAAGAAACAGGAAGGTAGTAAAGAATTCCAAACAACATCAACAAGTAGTTATAAAGATGGGATACATGTATTAGAGATTTATCCAGAAACAAGAAGTCAAGATAATACAAATAAAGATTATATTCCAATGATAGATTTTTCTAATTGGAAAGGCGAGGCATTTACACTTCCAAAATCTGCTTCGCTAAAAAAATGGATGGAAGAGCCTAACAAGGAGAATGAGAAAGGTTATGGGAAAGGGTTAATTCATGTGGATGCTGTTTCTATCACTGAATTCAATAAAAACCCATCTATGATACATAAATATGATGAGCTTGTGTTTGGTTTGTGGAATAACAATAACTGGCAAGATATTTCGAATGATTCGGTAGCCGAAGTGAATACATTTGTCGCTTCAGGAAAAGGTCTTCTTTTTGGTCATGATACCATTCATCACTTACGACCAAATTTTATAAAAATTGGTGAGGGTAATGGGATAGAATATGTAAATGAAAATGTGAACATTTATAATGGGAATAATGATAAAAAGCAATTCGTAACAGGTAATTCTACTGTAGAAATTAATAAAAAAGGATTGTTAACAAATTATCCTTGGGCAATTGGAGATATTGGAACGAAATTAAAAATTCCTTTTGCACACACCTATAAACAAAAAACAGCAGGAGATATATGGCTACGATTTAATTATGAAAACATAGGTATGGATGACCCATTAAACTTCTATTTAACAACTCGTAATAACATAGCGATGATACAAACAGGTCATTCGAATGGAGAGGCTACTCCTGATGAGCAAAAAATATTATCAAACACACTGTTCTATTTGGCTCAGTTAACTTCTGAAACAGAGTTAGATGATAGAAGTAGCCAAGATGTTACATCGCCTACAATGCCATCTATAACGTCGATGAATTTAGGTTCAGATGGAAATGTGTCTATTGACTATAAAAATGCAGTGGATAAAGGAACGGATTATGAATATTATGTAGAAGCAACTGGCGGAAATAGTAATAGTAAATTAAAGTCTAACATTTCTAAAGCAACTGTAACTTCTGGATTGAAAGGATATTCAATTGTGGTTGATGAAAAGTCAGATACAGTTCCTGATGCTGAAATAGAAACAAAAGGCACATCTTATATCGTTTCACCTCCTAATACAAAAGACTTTTATGTGCATGTAGCAAGTGTGGATAAGGTAGGAAATGTTTCAGCAGTTTCTCACTATCATTACGAGGATAAACAGGCTCCTGTATTAATGATTGAACCGAATGTAAAAGAATGGACTAATAAGGAAATTGTATTACATGTTACAGCTACAGATAAAGATAGTAGAGTGATGAAACTACAAATGCCGAATGGCGATTGGGTAAATGGGAATAAATCAACTTACATTGTGAAAGAAAACGGAATTTATTACTTTAAAGCAGTGGACCAAGGAGGAAACGAAACGATTGCTTCATTAGTCGTGTCGAATATAGATAAGAAAAATCCGAATGTTCAAATCAATGCTCCTGAAGAATGGAAGAACACTGATATAAAAGTCGATATCGTAGGAAGTGATGAATAGCACCTTTTAGGTGCTATTTTTTATTTACTTTAGTTTATATAATATATAATGGTTTATCAAATGAAAGGGGGATGATAAATATGGGGAAATATTTAAATATGCTATCTGCTATAACAATGGCAATGACTATAGCCAGTTCTACACAAGTTGCATATGCTTCTACATATGGAGAAACAGAATTTTATAACAAAAGAAAGATTCTTGAAATGAATTTTGATGAAGATAACATTAAAAATACAGTAAATAATAAAGTTTACACAACTAAAGAAGGAAAAGAAACGTATGAGCCAGGGAGTAAGAATAAAGGATTAAAACCAAATGGTGATAAAATCGAAATTCCACTATCAGACTTAGATATTAAAAAACAAGATGAGTTAACATTCTCTTTCTGGATGAAGTGGGACGGAAAGAAAGATATGTTTATGCCGATAGGATTTGAAGAGTATTCATTGTATTTTATTGAAGGTTCATTTGGATTCAATACGAATAATGATGATGTATATGGTGTCAAAGATAAAATAAAACCAAATGAATTAACGCATGTAGTCGCTGTGTTTAATAAAGAAGATATAACGAAAAATAAATTATATTTAAATGGTGTAAAACAAGAATTGTCACAAGTTCGAGGAGAGCAATTTCTCGAAAAGATGGGATGGAATGATAAGTTAGTTATTAGTGGATATAGTTATGATGACCAATATGGATTAGATGGAACGAGTATTTTAGATGAAATTAATTTATACAATGGTGGTGCAGATGATAAAGAAGTAAACGATTTATATTTGATGTCTAAAGTTCCTGACTTACAGGTAACGCAAAATGATTTACATGCAAGAACAGATTGGGCAACTGAGATTTTAGATACAGATGTGTTATGGAAGACATCTTTTGAGGATGGTGATATGATTCCTCGATTTGCAAATGACAAAAGTAACAAAATTTCTAATAAGGATTCTTTTTTGGGAGAAAAGAGCTTGAGTGTTTTAGATGGTGGTGTGTATGACAAAGGGAATTTTAGATATCCTGCTACGGATGATTTTACATCGAGAATCTATTTCCCTGGAATATTAGGATTGCAACCAGGTATGAAATTCACTGCGAATTTTAGAATGAAAAACGAAGGGGAAACAGCCACTACAACGTTTATCCCTGAAAGTACACATCCTACAAAAAGGTCAATGTCCTTTGCTAAAAAATATGGATTTAAAACGCCTTTAATTGTCTCTAAAGATGCTGTTAATTCAAATGCAATTGAGCTCAAAAATTTCGATGCCTTTGCTGAAGAGTTAAAACAAAAACATGGAGATAAAGACTTTCATTATTTTCTTGCATCAAGACAATCATCTAATTATGAAGCAGGCCCAATTGGTATTCAAAGAAAAAACATTGATTTTAAAAATAAAAAGATAAAATTCGATGCATCTGTAAATTATAAAAAAGGTGAAGAATTACATTATGTATTCTTAGCATATCCATTAAGTTTAGGTAATAAGATTGTGCCTTCAGGTGGGGGATGGATTACCTATAATCTAAACGGTGAAATGAAAGATTTAGGAGATGATTATGACATTCCTAATAAAGGGCTTGCAATGATAGTAGAAACGAAGAATAAAGGGCAAATTCATATGGATGATATAAAAATTGGATTTGCAACAAAAGTAGAGTTACAGAGAGATAATGAGAAAATATACGAGGGATATAATTCATCTTTTGAAGATATGAATGCAATTGATAAAGAAAAACCAGGCAAGGTCAATAAAGCAAAATTTATAAAAGATGGGAAGTCGCTTCAAATAGAAATGGAAAAATTGAAAGATAAAGGAACAACATATAATTATAAAATAAGAGGCCTTTCAGAGAAAGGGATTACGCCTTTTTCAGAAAATAAACCTATTACAATCGTATCAGGTGTAAAAGGATATAGTTATGTGATAGACAAGAATGCTGTAACAGAGCCTAATAATACGTTAAATACTACATCTGAAAAAATAGAAATGAATAGTATGGGTGATGGAAAACATTATTTGCATATAAAAACAATAGACAACCAAGGAAACGTAAGTGAAACAGCTCATATCCCAATAGAAATTCCTACTTTAGAAGAAAAAGCGAATCATAAAGAAAATATGGTGCAATTGACTTGGGATGGTGGCAAATCAGAACCATTCACATACAAAGTGTTCAAGAAGAAAGAAGGAGAAGAAGAGTTTCAAAGTATTTCTGCCACTGACTATAACAAGAAAATTAGGGTTTTAAACGTTTATCCGAAGTTAAAAGAGCCACTATCTGATGACCAAAAGGTTACATTTACTAATTGGAAAGGCGAGACTACTATTATAGATAAGTCTGCTTCATTAAAAATGTGGATGGAAGAGCCGAATAAGGAAGATACAAAGGGATACGGAAAAGGTCTGATTGATGTTACACCTGTTAGTTCTGATGAGTTTAACTCAAACCCAGAAAAGTATTTAAAAGATGAAAAAGGAAATTGGAAATACGATGTCTTGTACGAAGGAGCATGGGACGTTAATAATAGAAAAGATTTATCACTTGAAGGAGTAAGAGTTGTTAAAGATTTTATTGAATCTGGAAGGGGGTATTTAGGGGGACATGATGTATTTTGGAAAAACTATCTTTCAAATAGATTAGCTTTAACAGATTATATGCATATACTCCCAAATAGTGAAGACCCGATTCAAATAGGAAATTCTAAAATAAAGATAAATAAAAAGGGATTGTTTACAAACTATCCATGGAAGTTAGGGGATGTGGGGACAATTTTAAACATTCCATTTTCTCATACAACAGATGAATTTGGCTATGGAGATACTTGGTACTCGTATGTAATTGATAATGACATGCAATATTCTGACCCGAAATGGACAAAAGGGATACCTTCTCCAGAAAAACATAAGATATATACAGAATATAAAGGAAAAGAAGGCACAAATTTATTCTATCTACAAACATGGAATAATACAGCTCAAATACAAACAGGTCATAGCAATGGAAAAGCAACGTCAGATGAGCAAAAAATATTGGCGAATACTTTATTCTATTTAGCACAATTAACTTCAGATACAAAATTAGATGATAGAAGTGGTCAGGATGTGAATGCTCCTACAAAACCAAGTATGAATCAAATGATTTTAAATGGGGATGGAACAGTCAATATTTCTTATAAAGAGTCCCAAGATAAAGGTACCACTTATGATTATTATGTGGAAGCAAATGGTGGGAATACAGGTAGTAAATTAAAGTCCAATACTGTATCAACAGAAGTAAAAGCAGGATTGAAAGGATATTCAATAGTAATAGATGAAAATCCAAACACACAACCTGATTCAATTGTTGAAACAAGCAATACATCATTAAAAATGAATGCACCTAATACAAAGGATTTCTATGTGCATATAGCAGGTGTTGACAATGCAGGAAATCTATCTGAGGTAGAACATTATCATTATGTAGATAAACTACCGCCAGAAATAACAATTACGCAAAATACAAAAGATTGGACAAATAAAGAAGTCGTATTGACTGTAGTTGTAACAGACAAGGATAGCAAGGTAATGCGTTTGCGTTTCCCAAATGGTGATTGGATAAACGACTACAAAGCAACTTACATTGTAAAAGAGAATGGTATCTATTTCTTTCAAGCAGTAGACCAAGGAGGAAATGAAACAGTACAATCTATCGTTGTATCAAATATAGATAAAAAGAATCCAAAAGCTGATATAAGTGCTCCTGAAAATTGGATGAATAGGGATGTTGAAGTGAAAATTGTAGGAACTGATGAATAACACCTTTTTAGGTGTTATTTTTTATTGACTTTAGTTGATTAAATAAGTCTATAATAGTAAGGTGGAATGAGTAAAGGAGGCGATAAATATGAGAAAATACACATCTATCATATCAGTAATTACAATGCTAACGGCTATGGTAAGTTCACCTCAAGTTGTTCAAGCTTCCAGTTATGGGGATATTGAATATTACAATCAAAGAAAAATACTTGAAATGAATTTTGATAAAGAGAAGATAGAAAATACAGTGAATGGAAAAATTTATAAAACAAATGAAGGAAAAGAGAACTTTGAACCAGGGAGTAGGAATAAGGGATTAAAACCAAATGGTGACAAAGTAGAAATTCCTTTATCAGATTTAGATATAAAAAAACAGGATGAATTAACATTCTCATTTTGGATGAAATGGGATGGGAAGAAAGATATGTTTATGCCTATTGGTTTTGAAGAATATTCATTATATTTCATAGAAGGCTCTTTTGGTTTTAATACAAACAATGATGACGTATTTGGTGTTCAAGACAAGATAAAACCAAATGAATTAACCCATGTTGTGGCAGTATTTAATAGAAATGATGTAAATAAAAACAAACTTTATTTAAATGGAGTAAAGCAAAATTTATCTCAAGTAAGAGGGAAACAATTCTCTGAAAAAGTTGGTTGGAACAACAAGTTAGTAATTAGCGGATATAGCTACGATAATCAGTATGGATTAGATGGAGAAAGTATTTTAGATGAGATTAACATATTTAATGGTGGGACAGATGATAAGGAAATAAAAGATTTATATTTAATGTCCAGAATTCCAGAATTAAGTGTTTCTCAAAATGGTTTACATGCAAGGGCAGATTGGGCTACTGAAATTTTAGATAGTGATGTACTATGGGCAGTTGGATATGAAGAAAATGAAAAACCTAAACCAGAATTAGTCTATGATGGAAATAATGGTTTAGGTGATGGTGGACAAAAGATTGTTCATGAAAAAGAAAATGTTTATGCGGGTACAGGAGCATATATGACTCCGAATACGTTCCCTGATAAAGGGAATTCAGTATGGTGGCCATATGCTATAACTTCAAGTTGGAACCATACTTGGTTATACAACCCTATAGCCTTGCCAAATGGAAAGCCTGTTTCTGCTTCTGTAAAAGTAAAAACGGACAACGAAGGGACGGTTTCTCTCTTTACAGATTGGACATATAGAAATTCTTTTACATATAAGAACATTTATTTTGCAGAAGATGTAATGCCTGGAACAAAGACATTTAAACTGAATACAGTTTCAGGAATTGGATTGGGCACCCGTATTACGTCAGATACAGACCCGTATGACCAAAAAGAGAACTTAAGTGTAAGAGAGATTGATAAAGATACAAATACGGTAACATTAAATGCACCTATTAAAGGTAGTTTTAAAAAAGGTGAAAAATGGAAAGAAAGAAATATTGGAGAACCCATTAGATTTGCAACAAAAACAGTAAAGCATAGTGAAGGTTGGCAAATTATTAATATGAATAGCAATGTAACTGATTATCCAGATATAGATTGGTCAAAAAACCCAAGACAATTGAGGCAACAAGTAGAATCAAAAAACGGAAATACGTATGTGGATGATATCAAGGTAGGTTATGCAACGAAAGTTCAGTTGCAAAGAGATGGTTCGAAGATATATGAAGGATATGGTTCCGAGTTTGAGGATATGAATGCGATTGATAAAGAAAAGCCGAACAAAGTTATGAAGGCAACTGTAGTAAAGGAAGACGAAAACTTAAATGTAAAATTCGATAAGCCTAAAGATAAAGGTACGAATTACAAATACAAGATAAAAGGTATATCTGAAAATGGAGAAACACCTTTTTCAACAGAAAAATCAGTAGAAGTAATATCGGGGATAAAAGGCTATAGTTATGTATTAGATAAAAATCCAAAAACCGAACCAGGAAATACAATAAACACAACGGATGAAAATATTTCATTTGGAAATATCAAAGACGAAAAACAATTTCTACATATAAAGGCTATAGATAATCAAGGGAATGTAAGTGAAACAGCTCATATTCCGATTGAAATTCCAATATTAGAAGCAAAAGCGAATCATAAAGAGAATATGGTTCAATTAACTTGGGAAGGTGGAAAATCGGAGCCATATACGTATAAAGTATTTAAGAAAAAAGATGGAGAAAAAGAATTTCAAAGTGTTTCTGCTACTGATTATAAAAAGAAAGTAAAAGTATTAAACATCTATCCTACTAAATGGAAAGATACAACCCTTTCTACAATTGATTTTGTAGATAGAGATGGTAAACGAAACGTAATGCCTGTATCAGCCAGTTTAAAGAAATGGATGGAAGAATCTAATTCCGAAAATAGTAAAGGTTATGGGATGGGAGTTATTGAAGTGGATGCAGTAACGCAAGAAGAATTCAATTCATCACCCAATTCCTACATATATGATGAAAAAGGAAAAGATAAATATGATGTAATGATGATAGGTACATATGATGCAAACGGATGGAGCCCTTTGGGAAAAGAAAGTATACAGGCAATAAAGGATTTTGAGCGGAGAGGAAAAGGGGTACTCGCAGGTCATGATGTAATGACAAAAATTTCATCCTCAGTTGATTTCTTTGATGCGGTCAAAGATGATTTCAATGTATCAGACCCTACAAAATTCAGAGGGATTGGTAGTGAAAAAATAGCAATTACTAAAAAAGGATTGCTACTGGAATATCCATGGAAAATAGGCAATGTAGGAACAGAATTAAAAATTCCAATGGCCCATACAATGAATATCCATTTTAACGGTGATACATGGATGAAATTCGTGGGAAACAGTTGGGGTAATCCTGTTACGGGAAGTGCAGTTGATGATTCATTGAATAGTAATACAAATGCATATTTACACACATGGAATAACACAGCTATTATTCAAACTGGTCATTCTAATGGGCAAGCAACACCTGATGAACAAAAGGTGTTAGCGAATACGCTGTTCTATTTAGCTCAATTAACGTCCGATACGCATTTAGATGATAGAAGTGGTCAAGATGTGGATGCCCCTTCGAAACCTGATATTAACAAAGTGACGCTGAATTTAGATGATACGGCAATAATCAATTTTAAAGAATCTGTTGATAAGGGAACTACTTATGAATATTATGTAGAAGCTAAAGGTAGTGATACGAAAAGTCAATTAACATCTAATGTTGTAAAAACGGAAGTAAAAACAGGTTTAAGAGGATATTCCATTGTTATTGATGAAAAATCAAATACCATACCCGATGAAAAAATAGAAACGACAAGCACTTCTTATCAACTCGATGTTACAAACAAAAAAGAGTTTTATATTCATGTAGCGAGTGTTGATAGTGCAGGTAATATTTCAGAAGTAGCTCATTATCACTATGAGGATAAATTCTCACCTGAGATAAGCATTACACCAAGTACAAAAGAGTGGACCAATAAAGAAGTGACCTTACAAGTGGTTGCCACTGATAAAGATAGTCGTGTAATCAAAATTTGTTTACCAAACGGAGATTGGATTAATAATGATAAGGCAACCTTCATTGTAAAAGAAAATGGGATTTATTACTTTAAATCAGTGGACCAAGGTGGAAATGAAACGATTGCTTCAATTGTAGTTTCGAATATTGATAAAGAAAATCCATCGGTAGATATAGAAGCTCCATCTACTTGGCAGAATAAAGATATTCAGGTGAAAATAACAGGAAAAGATTAAGAGGAGGGGGGATACCCCTCCTTTTTGTTTTGACTATAGTTGGTAAAATTTTATATAATAAGTAAAGAAATAGAAACGGGGGGTGATGATATTGTTTAAAAAAAACATAGCACTATTATCAATAGGGGCACTATTATCTTGTTTAGCTCCTGTGCATATACATGCTGAAGAAAATCTAAGTCCTAAAAAGAATTTCATAATCGAACAGTCTGCATCAGGTAGGAAATTATACGGGAGTTCCTATTGGTCGAGTTCGAATATTAGAGAATGGCTAAATAGTGATGCCAAGAATGTTCAATTTACAAATCAGCCACCAACATCAGCAAAAATAAAAAATTTCTCTTACGATAAAGAATCGGGTTTTCTACATAGTTTTTCAAAAGAAGAATATGACGCAATTGCTATTACAAAGCATAGAGTCAATGTTACAGGTTTTGATAAAAAGTCAGGAGTTCATGATGGAGGGGACTTAAAACTTCCGTTACTTAGGTATTACAATCCTTCTATTACGTTTAGTCAAAGTGGTTTAGTTATGAATCATGACAAGTATTATTATAAATATGAAAATGATAAGGTTTTCTTGTTAAACGTATATGAAGTTTATAATTACTTACAGAAAAGAGGTATACCTTTACGAAAAAACATCTCAAATGAAGCGAAACAGAAAAGAAATTACTATGAGGAATTTATAGAATGGTATACATCAAGTGGAGGAGAAGATGTAGGAAGTGAAGCGCTCTTAACGATTGATGGAATAACAGAGGCAAGTGTTAGAAGAAGGAACGCTAATAATTCAAAGGGTATTGTACCTGCCATTCACTTAAAGCCAGAATACAAGTTAAATAATGGGACGATGGCAAAAGATTTAAAAATAGGTGATGTATTAAATTTCGGTATATACAATAATGTACCTATTAAATGGAAAGTTATCAATAAAACCGAAGATGGATATCCATTGCTTTTATCTGAAGAAATATTAGATATCAAACCATTTGATACGCAAGGTGACGAATCGTATGCTTATTCTGATACTGTAAACTTTAATAAAGAAGACGTAAGTGTTATAGATGAAACGTACACACCTAACGAAAATCAAAAAGATGTTCAACCACCAATCATCGAATTATTAAACAAAGAATTAATCAATCAGACCCAAAAGGGCGAATTCACATTAGATTTTAAAGTAACTGATAATGAATCAGGGTTGGATTATATCCAATTACCAAATGGAAATAAAGTGAAGTCTTCATCGTTTAAATATACTGTTTCGGAGAACACGGAATATCTATTTATCGCAAAAGATAAAGCAGGAAATCACAGATATTATACAGTCCCTGTAGGGAACATCAATACGCCTTCGAAGGTTCTGGTGAAGTCTTCAGGAAACGCAAATGGATGGACCAATAAAGATATAAAAGTAGACATTAGTGCTTCTAACCAAGTTGGCTTACATACAAGCTATACACAAGACTATAGAAGTAAGTACCATCCGATTTGGGAAACTTATACAACCTACAAAGGGAAAAGAATAAAAGTATCGGGTTCTGTAGAATTACTAAATGCTACAGAATCCGTTGATAAGATAAATGCTCAGATAGGATATGCATATGCTTCAAATAAAGAATATGATTCAGAATATAGTTTGGTAAAAACATGGGTAATTCCCAAAGTAATTCCGCTAAAGACACTGAAGGAACAAGGAAAACAAACGTTTGAATTTATCTCTACTGTACCAGATGATTATCACTCAAATTTCGAGCCATATACAGGTATGAATATTGATGTGTATAAAAAGGATTATAAAATAAAATGGACAGATTTAAAGTTCGAGTTATTGGATGATGATGACTTTAAAATAAATAAAATAGAGTTACCCAACGGAAAGGATATACTGGATTCTGTTTACACGGATACCTTATCTAAAGAAGGTGTTTATACGTATAAAGTACATGATAATCGTGGGATGGTAACAGAGAAGTCTATAGAGGTAAAGATTGATAAAACATCTCCTACCATAGAATTTGAGCAATCTCAAACGGAATGGACCAATACAGATATAAACATAAAAGTAAAAACTTCTGATGCTCAAAGTGGTATAGATTACACCATTCTTCCTAATGAGAGCAAGGTAGAGAAAGATATCTTTGATTTTAAAGTATATGAAAATGGAACCTATACATTTGAGGTACATGATAAAGCAGGGAATGTAACGAAAAAAGTTTTAGAGATTAAGAATATAGATAAAGAAGCCCCTACTTTTTCGACTCAGGAGAATTATATTTATGAGAACGGTAAGTATGACAAGACTCGTAGAGTAATAACGGTTATAGGAAAAGATAATGATAGTGGTGTGGATTCTATTCAATTGCCAAGTGGTGAATGGGTGAAAGGAGATAATGCGACATTTACTGTATCTGAAAATGGAAGATATCCATTTAAATTAAAGGATAAAGCAGGGAATATAAATAGCACATCAATAAACATTACAGAGATAGAGAAAGTATCTGTCTCTGGCATTCAAAAGATAGAATATAAGTTAGACGGTGCAGAAACTAAAGGGTGGACTAATTACAGTGAGCCGTTTTTCGTAAGAAAAGAAGGTCTTACAACGATTACGTCCAGAACATATGACAGGGCAGGTAATGTTTCAAAAGAATCAACAAGAATGGTTAAATTGGATAAAACAAAGCCAGTTAACAACCAAATTTTAATAGAGTTGAAATAAAAGAGCTGATTTTAAGGCTCTTTTTCTTATATATAATTTCATATACCGTATCTGGATTACTTGTCAACATATAAAGATTCATAGAGGTTTGGAATGAGAATCGGAATGATTTCGAATTTTGATTTCTATAATAAAATAATTGAATTTATTAGAAAGAAAACAAAAATACGAGAGGAGGACTAAAAATGAATACATTTAAAAAAATAGTAAGTTCGTTTTTAGGAATTTCCCTTTTAACTATTCAATGTCAGCCTATTTATGCAGATGGTGTGAAAGAAAATGAACTTATTCAGCCATCCATGCAATCAAGAAAAACATATGGAAGTAATTACTGGACAACCTCTAATATTAGAGAGTGGTTAAATACTGATAAATCTTATATAAAGTATACAAATCAAGCACCATCTTCAGATAAATTAGGCAACTTTGCTTATGATAAAGAACCAGGTTTCTTGTCAAATTTTAATGTGGAAGAACAAGATGCGATTGCAGTTACTAAACACCGTGTATATGTTTCTACTACAGATGCACAAGCGGGAATGAAAGATGGAGGGAATACATCTCAATCAGATGTAGCTTATCCCAATCGATCAATGACCTTTAGTTTAAATGGCTTATTGAATAATAATAAGAATTTCTTTTATAAAATGGAAAATGATAAAGTGTTCTTATTAAATGCTTATGAGGCTTATAGCTATTTACAAAAAAGAGGTTGGTCGTTGCCTAAGGAATTAACGCTTGAAGCACAAAAGAAACATAGTTATTACAACAACTATGAACATTGGATGTTAAGTGGTGGAAGGGCAAACATTGGATACGACCTGACATTTTTAATTACACCTGATTCATCGAGGTCACTTGTATTTGGTTACACAAATAGATTAGGAGGCGTAGTACCTGCTATACATATTAAACCAAATTATAGATTCCAGAATGGGAAGATAGCTAAAGACATTCAAATTGGAGAAAAGTTACTGTTTGGAAACTATAATGGAGCTCCTATTGAATGGAAGGTTGTGAACAAAACAGAAGATGGATTTCCGCTTTTATTATCTGAAAAAATTATAGACTTAAAGCATTATGATGCTCCTGGGGATGAGGCTTATAAATATTCAGAGGTTGTTGATTTCCAAAAAGAAGATGTGAATATCGTAGAAGAACCTTATCAAAATATTAATAACAGCAAGGATATAACCCCACCAGATTTTAAAATACTAAATGAAGATAAATTGAATAAAAGAAGCAATGATGAGTTTACACTTGAATTGGAAGCAAGTGATGAATCTGATATAGAATATGTCATTTTGCCAAATGGAAACAAGGTGTATAACAAACGAGTTTCTTACACGATGTCGGAGAATAAAGAATACTTATTTATTGCAAAAGATAAGGTAGGTAATTTTAGATACTTTGTTATTCCAGTTGGAAACATCAATATACCACCAAAAGTAATTATTAATCCTTCTGCAAATGGATGGACAAATAAAGATGTAACGGTAGATATTTCAGCATCAAATGATGTAGGGAGTGCTTTTGCAGAAAAAATTCAAAATAATCGTGATAGAACAGAAGCGATGTGGCCGAATTATACAACATATAAGGGGAAAAGAATTCGTATATCAGGAGATGTTGAATTCATTGAAGCGAAAAAACCTGTAGGAGATTATTTTACAGGAATGGGGTTCGTTTTTACTTCGGTCAATAAATCAGGTTCAGAATATAACTTGCAAAAAAATTATCATTTACCAATACGTTATTCTCTAAAAGAATTGCAAGAGAAAAAGAAAGCTCATTTTGACCATGTTTTCACAGTTCCTGATTATTATTATAAGGATTTAATTCCATGGTCACAAATCAATGTAGATGGACAGGATACGAATTATAAAGTCAAATGGACAAATGTGAAATATGAATTGTTAGACAAAGATGATTTTGCTATTGAAAAAATCATACTTCCAAGCGGAAATTCAATTGGTGAAAAAGGTTATAAAGATACACTAACAAAAGAGGGGAATTATACGTATCAAGTGTTAGACAACCGAGGCATGATAACAAAAAAAGATGTGGAAGTAAAGATTGATAAAACACTACCTACAATTCAAGTTGATGGGATAAGTGACAAGTGGACAAATCAAGATGTTAAGTTGAATGTAACGGTTTCTGACTCTCAAAGTGGCGTAGCAAAAACAATCTTACCAAATGGGAGTGAAACGACAAGCTCCTCGTTTGAATTTGTTGCAAAGACGAATGGTGATTATCAATTTCAAACATATGATAAAGCGGGTAATGTGGCTGTAAAAAAAGTAGCCATTCGAAACATAGACAAACTACAACCTTATCATCACATTCAATCATCATTCTTATTAGATGAAAAACATAATGTTGATAAATCTGGTAGAGAGATTCGAGTAATCGCTAAAGATGATGAAAGTGGTGTAGATTCGATTCAATTACCAAGTGGTGAATGGGTGCAAGGAGATACAGTGAAAATTAATGTATATGAAAACGGAGAATATCCATTCAAATTAAAAGATAATGCGGGAAACATAAAGGAAATAACATCTAAAATTTCGGATTTAGAAAAGATATCTATCTCTGGAATTCAAAAGATAGAATATAAGTTAGATGGTGCAGAAAATAAGGGATGGACTAATTATACTGAGCCGTTTTTCGTGAAAAAAGAAGGTCTTACAACGATTACATCAAGAGCTTATGACAAAGCAGGAAATATTTCGAGTGAAAAATCAAAAGTGGTAAAACTTGATAAGACTAAACCAATAAACAATGGAATTTTAATTACGTTAGAATAAAAAGAGACTCGACTAAACAGTCAGGTCTCTTATTTTTTATTGTAAGAATTAAAAATTGTATAAGAACGATATAATAATAAAAAGATTTAGGGAGGAGGATACATTATGAGAAAATATAAAGCTATGATTATAAGTGCCTTAGTTACTTTAGGTATAAGTAGTTATCCTATTTCTGCACATGCTATTGATAATTTTGAAAATAAGCTTGTAGGGAGTGAAAACTCATATTTAAGAAGGGATGTATGGGGAAGTTCATATTGGGGGTCTTCTAATATTAGAGAATGGTTAAATAGTACCGATAGTGTAGTGAAATATACCAATCTTCCTCCAAGTTCTCAAAAATTAGGTAATACTGCATACGATATGGAACCAGGCTTTTTAACTACATTTACAAAGAGTGAACAAGAAGGTATAGCTGTTACGAATCACAGGGTACATGTGAACTTCCATGATGCGAATACTGGTGGGAAACATGGTGGTGGATTACAAAGACCTCCTGCACATGTTGATAACCAATCCCTATTGTTTCAACTTCCAAATATAGAGAGAGAAAAGATGGATTATTTTTATCGGAACGAAAAAGATAAAGTGTTTTTATTAAACATATGGGAAGTGTATGACTATATCCAAAAAAGAGGACTCCCCTTAACGAAATCCATTAGTAAATCTGCAAAAAATAAAAATAGTTACTTTAACGATACAATTCCTTGGCTTACATCGACTGGTTATGCTGAACAAGCTTCAGATAATGTTTCAACAGTAGGATGGGAAGATTCAGCTACAAGAATCTCCCGTGCTCAAGAAGCAAAAGGTGTAGTCCCTGCCATTCATTTAAAACCTGAATATAGATTGTCCAATAACATGTTGGCAAAAGACATGAAAATTGGGGACGAAGTTAAATTCGGGACATATTTAGGAAAAGAATTAGTATGGATGGTTGTCAATAAGTCCGAGGATAATTATCCATTATTAATTACTAAAGAAGTCATTGATATAAAGCCTTATGATACACCAGGGGATGATTCTTATTTATACTCTAATTATGTAAGGTTTGAAAAGGGAGACGTCGATATTACAAATGAACCGTTTCAAATGAGAGAGGAAGAATCCGATATAACACCACCTGTTTTTGAAGTGTTAAATAGAGAGGAATTAAATAAAAGACAAAACAAACAATTTGTTTTAAAGGTAAAGGTACAAGATAGTGAAAGTGGTTTAGATTATGTGCAATTACCTAATGGAAACAGAATTAAAACAGGGGAATTTGAATACACTTTTGCAGAGAATAAAGAATACAACTTTGTGTCGAAGGATAAGGTAGGTAATTACAGATACTCAGTTGTTCCAATTGGGAATGTTAACATTCCTTCAAAAGTGGAGATAAAAGCATCTACGGAAGGTTGGACGAATAAAGATGTATCTGTAGACATTTCCTCTACGAATGATGTGGGGTATGAAGGGACATATAAGCAAGATACCAGAGATTCTTGGCTTCCTATGTGGCAAAACTTCACAACCTATAAAGATAAGAGGGTGAAAATTACTGGAAATGTGGAATTTATAAATGCAAAAAGAGAACCTGTGAATGAAACTATAGGTGTAGGGTTTTCTTATATTTACATGGGTAATGTTGGGAGTGAATACACATTAAGAAGAACATGGACAAGAGCAAATAATTTTAAGTTGATTGACTTGAAAGGAAAAGGGAAGGTTCATTTTGAAGAAATATTCAAAATTCCTGATAATTATTATAAAGACTTACAACCATGGACACAAATTGATGTTCCTCACATTGACCATGATTTCACAGTGGAATATAGTGACTTAAAATACGAATTATTAGATAATGATGATTTTCAAGTAGATAAAATTACGCTACCAAATGGTCGTGAAGTGCACCAGAATGCCTATAGAGACACGTTAAGTGAAGAGGGAACTTATGTCTATAAAGTATTAGATAATCGTGGGAAAGAGACAGAGAAGACCGTAAAAGTGTTAATAGATAAGGATAATCCTGTATTAAATATTGAAGGAATACCTAACACTTTCACAAATAAGGAAATAGAATTAAAATTAAAAGCCAGTGATAGTAAAAGTGGTGTTTCCCGAATTGAATTGCCGAATAGCAGTCAAACAAATCAAGAAGAGATTTCGTACAAAATAAAAGCGAATGGAAGCTATACATTCAAAGTGTATGATAAAGCAGGGAATGTTACGGTCAAAACCATGCAGATAAATCAAATAGATATAACTCCTCCAGAGGTTTCGACAAACGTTTCTATTTCTCAGAATAAAAAAGAAGGATTTATTGATGTGAAGGCTACGGATAGTCAGAGTGGTGTAAGCGAAATAGTATTACCTAATGGGACAAAGCAGAGAGAATCATCAGTTCAATTTAAAGTAGACCAAAATGGCGTATATCCGTTTGTCGTATTCGACAATGCAGGAAATAGAAAAGAAGTAAATGTAAAGGTGAATGGATTAGAAATTCCTGTTTCTTCAGGTATTCAAAAGGTTGAATATACATTGGAGGGAGCGATTAATCAAGGATGGACTCTTTATAAAGAACCATTTATGATTATGAATGAAGGAATTACGACTGTTAAATCAAGAGTATATGATAAGGCAGGAAACATTTCGGAAACAAAGACGAGAGTTGTTAAGATTGATAAAACAAAACCGAATCAGAATCAAATAAAAATAGAGTTGACTGAATAGAGGGTCAGCTCTTTTTGTTTAGTTTTTTCATTGAATATAGTCTATATAAAATATATAATATAGGAATAAAATGGAGGTGCATATACATGATAAGTAAAAGGAAATTAGGCATAATGTTATTACTCTCTATCACTACAAGTGTATTTGTTGGCTGTTCTAATGAGAATACGCTTATGAAAAAAGATACATGGACTGTCAAAGAGTTAAAAACACAAAAAGAGATAAAATATGAATTGTTAGATGAAAGTGTATTGAATGAAGGTGAAATGAAATCTTGGTATGAAAAAGCATCAAAAGAAAAAGGTGTTCATTCTAAAACGGATAAAGAATACACTTATATTGTAATAGCAGACGGAAAGAAATTCACAACTGGATATGGTATTGAGTTGTTTGATGTAAGAAAGGTAAATAAGGAGATTGTCGTTGGCTATAACGTAGTGGAGCCTGAAAAGAACACAAGTATAGAAGAAAAAGAAAGCTATCCTCATATGATTCTTCGTATAAAAGCTGAAGATGGAAAAATTGTAGGAAAGAAAATAAAAGAAAAATAAAAAAAGAGACAGATTCTGTCTCTTTACCTGTATATAAAGGAAGATTAAAAATTATAATCGTCCCATCTCTCTCAAGTATTGTTCTCTGTTCTTTTTAAGTTCAGGCATTTCTTGAACAGTTTCTACACCTGCAACAATAACTCGATATAGAGAGTACGCAACTAAAAATAAAAAATAACCATCCAGTAATTCTTGTAACATACTATCATCTCCTTTTTTTTGTAGAGTTATCACAAACCCTTCCTGATTTCTATATTTACTTATCTTTAATTATATTATAATTAATTAGCATTAATTCGTCAATTATTTTTTCCTAAATAGTTATAAAAGCTACACTACGTGCATAGAGTGTAGCTTTTTTGTTATCTAATTTCATTAAACTTAATTCTATCTTTAATGAAGCCATCAACAATACCAATGTGTGCTTTTCCATTTTTATCAGGGAAACTATCTTCTAATACAACTTCACCTTTGTCAGTTTGTAACGTTGCTTTTAAATGAGAAGATACATACACTTTTGCATTTCTTGGTGCATTTTCTGGAATTAATGTATTCAGGCTAAATCCCTTTTCAGGAAGCGGTAGCTCATTCACATATTGATTAGAAGATGTGTAATGGTAACCATTATCCCCGACAATATCAATTGTATATTTACCCTCAATACGTGATGATTTGATTCTTTCATCTCGATATAAATCATAGTAAATTGCAAACTCGATATTGCCTCCTGCCATCATTTTCTGTGGCTCAAAAGCCCATTTAATTGGTTTAAATGTAGTTTGTGAAGGATTTACAACGTTCAACAATTCGAAGCCAGTAATATTTAAAGTTGCTAACATAACTTGATTACTTTCGATTCTTGCCACATTTCCGGCATTATCTACTAATACTAATGTAACTTGACCATTAGATTTTCCACTTAGTTCCCAAGGAATAGTAATCTTGTCTTTTGGAACAGTAGGTAGTACATATTCTTTATCTCCATCTATAATTTTCACCTTATTTATTCCAGATAATTTATCCCCTAATGTAATTGATAAATCTACCTTTTTAGAAGGAACAATTTGAGCACCATTATTGATAGCAATAGAGCCATAAGGAACTGTTTTATCTAAAACAATCGTTTGTTTGACCACTTTACTGACATTTCCAAGTGCATCTGCTACTTTCACATATACATCTTTTTTACCATCGCCTAAAGGTAAGGTGAATGGCAGTTTTTCACTAAATGGTTTTTCAATCCAATTGGTACCATCTACACTAATATACATCTTAGAAGGATAAGAATAGTTATCCTTTGCTGTAATAGAGAGCGTCACATTCTCCGTGTTTGTATAAGTGCTTCCATTATTAATTTGAAAGGAAGTCTCTGGTCCAGACTTGTCTAAAAAGATTCTATCAAAAACATCATCTGAAATGTTTCCTGCTAAATCTTTGTATTGTACAGAAACAGTTCGTATCCCTTCCTCATCTAATAGATTCCAATCTTTATCTTGTTTAAAAGGCTCAAACACAGACCAATTTCCATTGTCATTTTTAAAACGCATTTCATGATTTCCAGAAAGTAAATCCTGTGTTTTTAACTTCAATTTTACTTTTGTTTTATTTGTAACTAATAGCTCTTTTCTTAAATCTGCTATGTTTACGCTGTTTTCCATTTTCTCTGGACTTTTAGCCACGTCAGAGAATCCATAATTCCCATTTCGAGAGGTAATGTAATCTATTTTTTGTTGGTGAATAATGTTTCCATCTGGAAGACGAATTGCATTTAATCCCGTTGTGTTTACCTGAATGAGAGCATGTTCTTCATTTTGTTTCATGTATTGCACATCTAATTCCGACTTTGGTGTATCTTCTGCATGTACTGGCATACAAAAAAGAAAGGGAATTAGCAAGCTAAGTGAGGCAGTTAGTGAATATTTTGTTTTCTTCATGGATATCAACTCCTTTCGAATTATAAGATAAATCAAAATTGAATAAAGTAAAAGATGAAAAATATCTTATTTAGTTTTATCCTCGTCATTCATTTTATGTGATAACTATAGTCAATATAATAATGACGAAGGTCGAACAGCATAGAGCCGAAATAGTGGTTACCTATGTTGATATTTAATATATGCTAAATGCAGAGAAAAAACATAGGGGGTGTGGCAGATTGGATAGTCAAAAAAACAAAAAAATGTTATATGCGGTAGGGGGTTTAACAACACTCGCTATTTTAATGTTTGGATATCAGAACTTCTATCTCGCAAATCAACAAGAAAAAGTTGGAACAACTATTTATGTCGCAAAAGAGGATATTCAAGCAAAAACAGAAGTAAATGAAAGTATGTTTACACCTGTTCATATTGCCAAGGGTGGTCTTTTAAAAGGCTATGTGACAGATATTAGTCAAATTAAAGGAGCTCAATTAAAAGGTGGTTTGTTAAAGGGTGAGCCTATTGCAACACAACGTTTAGAATCGAAAAAAGAAAGCACAGATGAAAAGTTGAAAATAAAAATTCAATCAGAATTTATGCCAGACATAAAGAATTCAGATAACGTAAAAGTCTTTGTGTTACTAACGAATAAGCATTCAGAACAATCAGAAGTGCAGACATTATTTGCAAATAAAAAAATAGAAGTTTCTGCACAAGCACCTGAAGCAACACAAGCATCTAAATCAGAGTATTACCTTCAATTAACAGAAGATGAAGTGAAGCAGTATTACGATGCTCAATCAAAAGGGAAAATTATTATCTCAAAAATGATGAGCTTAGATACGTCAGAGATTAGTTCTGAGGGGGGATATAACCCCAACAGTGAGGTAGCAAAAGGAGCTTCAAATGAAGAAAAGAAAAACAATATGTCTGTAATTAGTTATGAAGTACAAGAAGGTGACACATTAGATGGTTTAGCAATTAAGTTCAAAACGGACAAAGAAACAATCAGTAAATTAAATGGTAACAAAGAAACATTCAAGTCAGGAGAAAATATCACTGTTCCTGCAAAATAAGAGGGGAGTTGGAGAGAAGTGAACAAAGAGAATACAAGCAAAATGATAGTATGTTACCCAATTTTATATGGAAATGGAATGAAATATACAGCTACAAGCATTGCTCATTATTATAAACAAAAATACCCTGATAAAAAAGTAGCATTAGTGGATTTCGATGTAAAGGTTCCTTATTTATGTGCTAATTTTTCGATGGAAGATAAGATTCATGGAATTGATAATTTAATTGAAAAAATTGATGGGGATTTCTTAAATGAAGAGCTATTTAAAGAGAATATGATTTCCTTGAAAAATAAAGTGGATTTATTAAAAGGTACGAAATTGCTGAAGAATTACAATTTAATTGAGAAAAAGCATGTTGAAAAAATAATTGATTTGTTACGTGCTATGTATGACTTTATCGTTGTAACAGTTTCACCAGATATTGATAATGCAGGAACAACCAACTCTTTATTCCATGGAGATGAAATCCTATTAATTGGAAGAAATAATTTTAATAATTTAGAAGCTCTTCCAACTGCTGTTCGAACAGTTACACATTTTAAACAGAATCATGTATCTGTAAAGTTACTATTCAACATGTTTAATGAGCATTCAAATATTGATTTTAGTAGGTGTGTAGGAGAGAACAATTTAAGTGTGATTGGCACTGTCTTTTACAACGAATCAAATGTTGATAATCAAAACCTGTTTAAATTTGGAGCAACAAGTAAACTGTTTTCGAATAAAAAACAGCATGAATATACCCAAATTATTGAAGCGATAGAGTAAAAGAGGTGAATGTACATGAATAACGTAAAAATACCAATGGTAATTCGTGATAATGAAGAAGCATTTAAAATTATCGAATTAAAACATAGTGTAGGGAAAACATTTCGATTTTTAGAAGTACAAGATATGTGTAATGCTCTGATAGTACGATTTGATGTGTATGAAACAGGTTTATTATCACTGGATAGACGATACGGAAACGTAAAATTTATCTATAAGGATGAAATGGATGAGTTTACGGATGAAGAAATTGTAGATTTATATGTATCTGATGTACAAGATGAAACACTTCCAGAAGAAGAGGTCATATATCGAAGATTAAAAGATAAGATTCAACTTGAAATGGAGAGCCCTGGGGGTACCACGAAAGAAATAGAAAAACACACAGAGCTATTAAAGAAATCAACGATTGATGAAAATGCAAGAAAATATATCATGAGTAAGATTAGAAAAACATTGATTACTTCGGATGAAGTGGATAAGTCAGATGTAGAAAAAATATCGTATCGACTGTTCGCTGATTTGTATGGGATGGGTGTTCTGCAAGAATTAGATGATGATCCTGATATGGGTGAGATTATGGTGAATGCTTGTACGTTTCCACATTTTAAATCTCGTATTTACTACATTAAAAAAGGAGTCAAATACGAATATGATAGAGAGTTTGAAACGTTAAATGAATTGATAAATGTGTTTAATAGGGTAATTGAATTCAATAAAAAGGAATTAAATGCTGTTGAAAATGCGATTGTCGAAGCAACCAGACCAAATCAAGACAGGGTAAACATCATTATTCCTGATGCCTGTCAAAACTATATCTTAAACATCCGTAAATTTACGAACTTTGTTCCTAACTTGAATATGATGAAGAAAAGTGGAACAGTTGATGATTTTATAGATAGATTAATGGATGTTTTAGTTCGTGGGAAAGCAAATATCGGGATTGGTGGACCAATGGGAACAGGTAAAACAACATTTATCAACTATGCATTAACGTACACTGAAAAAATCGAAAGAAAAGTTGTTATTGCTTCTGTAGCAGAAACGGATGTAGAACGTGTTTTGAAAGGTCACGATGTTGTTATTTTTAACGTAGATGAAGAAAAAGATTTTACATTCGATAAGCTTCTACGTACATCATTACGTACTACAGCAGACAGAGTAATCATCCCTGAAAGCCGTGGTGGAGAGTTTAAGCAATTGTATGAAGCTAACTTAAAGACCAGGGGGAATATGTTTACAGCCCATGCATTAGATGATTATTCATTTTTAGATATGTGTGTGGATATGTATATGTCCTCTCCTGATGTGGGAAATGAAAGTACCGTTCAAATTCGAAATAAATTATGTAAAGCGATAGATATTATTATCATGATGAGAAAAGTTGGTCGCGATATTCGTATTAAGTCTATTTCAGAAATCGTAACAAACGATAAAAATGAATTTGCAAAAATGAACTGTCTGTATGAATGGGACTTTGACCCAGAGGACCCATTAGTAGGAAAGTACAAAAGAACAGAAAATCGCATGTCAGATGCTTTAAAAAGCAGATTAAATGAGTGGGGAATTCCAATGTCAGAAATGAAAGACTTGTAAGCCGTTTTTATACGGCTTGCGATATTTAGAAGGGAGGCATTTCACTTGTTCCAATTACCAGATTTTAATATGAGTGGTTTAAAAAATCAATTATCTAATATCTTTACAATGGATAAAATCTTACCAGTTCTTATAAATGGGATTTTGATTATATCCGTTGTCATCTGTGCGATGGTTATTTTGAATTTAATCAATGAAAAACGCATGAGAGATAAATTACATGGAAAAACAAAAAAGAAAAAAGCTGAAGATGTCTTTTTAAATCGAGTTAGTTTATTCAAGCGATTTTATCAAAACTTAGAATTCTTCTTAATAGAAAAAGGAAAAGAAGGGTTATTAGACATCTATTATTATGGATTTTTAGGTGTGAATGCTTGCATTCTGATTGGATTTATTGCTGTGAAGCAGTATTTTCTTGCTATTGTGATTCCTTTATTTCTACTTTATATAGCAAACAAAATCATAAAAATGTTAGCGGTAGATTTAATGGAGCAAATTGAAGAACAATTACCCTCTGCAATTGACCATATTATTCGAGTTTCTTCAAAATATGGAGATATGAAAAGTATCATCTATGAAACAGCTCGTTCATGTGATAATCCTTTACGAGAAATATTAGAAAACATCTCTCGTAAAATGATTTCGGGAGATGCAGAAACGGTACTTTTACAATTTGGTGAAGAGTACGACAACGTATGGATTAATAGCTTGGTCTTTACGCTTATTAGCTATATGGAAGATGCGAGTAAGACTACAACGATTGAAAATCTTCGTCATTTAAGAAATATCTTAGAAAAAGAGAATAGATTGAAAAAATCTCGTGTAACAGATGCGAAATATTCTGTGGCAATTAACTATTTTATTGCTGTATTAGCTTCAGGAGCGGGACTACTAAATATTGTTTTAAACCCAAAAGGAAGAGAATTCTTCTTTAGTTCTTTCTTAGGTCTAATTTGTTTCTTGTTAGGCTATGGAGCTGTATTGGGAACGATTATGTTAAATATTAAAATGACAAGAGTGAAAAAAAGTAAATAATGAGTAAAAGGAATACACTGTATATCTTTTTACTCATTTGAAAGGAGTTGTTGGTTTCATGCATAATCTTTATATTCTTCCGTTGCTGATTGCATTTGCTTTGATTGGACTACATTTTCTAACATCTCAAAAGAGGGTAATGGAAAAGCCGTTTATGAATGACTGGTCCAACACATTGCATATTTTATCATTTGCAGTACCTTTTAAATGGTTTATCCAAACAGATACAAACGATAAAAAAGTAAAAGATATTAACCGTTTAATTATGGAAGCGAATGTTTCAAAGAAAATGAACTATCGAGTGTTCACAACGCTACAAATAGCCATTTTAATGATGTCTTTAGTAGTATTTTTCATATTAGTTATGCTTATGGATAATATCACGTTTTTAGTAAGTCTTTTATTCAACATTGATTTAACAGAAACGATGAAAAGTCCTGATGGTGTAATTAAGTTTAAATTCATTGTGGGAGCAATCTTACTACTATTATGTTTAGTTCCTAAGTTTTGGTTAAAGCGAAAAGCAAAAAAGAATAAATTTTCGTTTTTAAAAGACTTACCAATTCTGCAATTATTTATTATCTTAATGCTTCGCTCAAAAAGACCCATTAATGAGGTGCTATATTCATTAGCAAAAACAAAAACGAGATATAAGAGTATTTTTGAGGTAGGATATCGCATTTATGTTCGTGATAAAAAAGAGGGATTTAGATATTTAGAAGAATCGTTCGCAGGAACGAAATTCATGGATACAATTCGTATCTTATCTGAGTTCAATGAGTATTCACGAGAAGATGGGATTCAATCATTGGAGAATAATATGCAAGAGATTATCGAACACACGAATAATTTGAAGAGAAGCAAGGATTTATCCAATCTTGTGTACTCTCAAGCTTCTTTATTTATTCCGTTCTTGGCTGTTATCCTATTAGGACTGATTCCGATTGCAATGTACGGAAGTTCGTTACTGGATTCTCCTGCGGGACCATAAGAGAAACTCATTTGATAAAGAGAATGAAAAATTTCATTCTTTTTTTATTAATAATAAAAATGTATAATCCTTATATAAGGTTTTATCGAAATATATTTTTAGAGAAAATACAGCAATCGAATAGCATTAAGTGGGGGTGATTTACAGAATGAAAAGAATTATGTTGGGTATTTTAGGTGCTTTTCTGTGCAGTTTAGGGTTTATAATAGGATATATCATTATATATGAAGTTCCAAGTGGAACAAGTGAATGGTTATCGTTGGGGATGAAAAGTGTAGTGTTTGCAATTTTATTATTCGTATATGATTACATAAAGATGGTAATAAAAAGAAAAAGAACTATAATCAATTAATATGTGAGTAAGAATATAGGATAAATAGTATATAAGGAGTGTGAAATATGGAATTCAAAGAAATAATTCAGTATGTGGAAGAGAACAAAAAGGAACATTTTGAGAACATTTTAAAAGAAACAGAGCAAAAAGCTCATGAGAAAACTAAGAATGAAGATAAGAAAAATTAGGTTGCAATAAAATATATCATAGGAAAAAGCTTGTACTTACTGAGTACAAGCTTTTTTGTCATATAAAATAATGAATTCAAGAATGTTAATTGTGTTAGATTCAATAGATAAAAACGAAAGAATAATTCGTCTTATCGTTGTATAGAATGAAAAGATAAAAATGTAGAGATTAGGGAGGTGGCATGAGGATTGAAATATAAAATATTAAACGATTATGACATCAGATGCTATAAGCCAATTGGAAAGCATTCTTGTTTAATCCGAGTGTTAGAACCAGAATATAAAAAGGTGGGGATACCTTACCGTTTGAAAAACGAAAGTGATTTTTCTTCTGTCACGGAACTCTATTTTCATGACATTAGAGAAAATCTACCACAAAAAGAACGATTTATCTTATTCAATGAAGATATGGCCAATAATGTTATTGAATTAATATCTCAAAATCAATTTGATGAAGTTGTTGTGCATTGTAATGCAGGTCAAAGCCGTAGTGCGGGGATTATGTGGGGTATTGCTATGATTTTAAAGAATAAAAGGTTAGAAGAAGAGATACTTTTAGACTCATATTATATGCCAAATCCTATAGTTGTTAATAGTTTTAGAAAGGCATTAGACATGTAGTAGAACACCACAACTGAATATTTAAGTAAATAAGAGCATATAAGATAATATGATTCAAAAAAACAAAGATTCGTCAAGGTCAAACAAGTATTAAATGGTTTGAGCGAATAACATAGATGAATCTATCTATAATAATAAAAAGTGAATTGGAGGGATGTTGAATGAAAAATGTACTAAAAAAAATTAAAAACTCTAAGGGGTATGTATCAATTGAAACGATTATCGTGGCAGGTTTAATCATTGGATTAGGTGTAGCGACAGTAATCTTATTCCAAAACAAAGGAAATACAGTTACAGATAAAGCAATGACAAATATTGATACTGCAACAAGTCAATATAAAGTAGTAGACCCAAGTGCAAAACAATAAGGTAAAAACTACTTCAAAAATAACGTATAGAAGAAAGACCCTTCCGTAAGGTCGTCTTGTAATAAGGGTAACAGCTTATGCGAGATTAGAGGAGCTGAAAATAAAAAATAAACTAAAAAGAAAAATGGGGGAATGTAAAAATGAAAAAAATGTTAAACAAAGTAAAGAATTCTAAAGGATATGTATCAATTGAAACGATTATCGTAGCAGGTTTAATTATCGGCTTAGGTGTAGCAACCGTAATCTTATTCCAAAACAAAGGAAATACAGTTACAGATAAAGCGATGACGAATATTGATACTGCAACAAATCAGTATAAAGTAGTAGACCCAAGCACTGGTAAATAATTT